>JAEXTA010000027.1 GCA_023453665.1 Bacteroidota bacterium
CAAAGAAAGTTAGTCAACTCCAATCTATGAATAAAATTTTAACCGCAATAATATTATTTATTCTGTGCTCTCAAACATTCGCACAATATTTACCAGGTGCAAGACAAATATCTATGGGCAATTCTGATGTAGCAAAAGCAGATGATGTTTTCACTTTATTTAATAATCCTGCGGGGTTATCACAAATTGCATGGAGGGAAGTTGGAGTTTACTATTCACCGGCGCCATTTGGATTGACTGAACTGGCAAATGGTTACATCGCTTATAACGAACCATTTAGTTTCGGTTCATTGGCGGTTGGTGGTATGACTTACGGGTTTGATCTTTACAGAGAAACAAAAATTCTTCTCGGTTATTCTTACAATTATGAGAACAAATTCTTTGGCGGAGTTGCTGTTAACTATCTGACCACATCAATCCAAAACTACGGAAGTGATGGTGCATTTTTTATTAATGTTGGTGTGCTGGCGTATCTATCTGAAAGATTAAGACTCGGTTTTACTTTTGAAAATGTAAACAGAGCTTCGATTGGAAATGAAAAAGATCAGGTTCCGGTGGTGCTACGCTCTGGAATAAGTTATGACCTTCTGGAAGAATTTTCTTTAAACATCGCCGCAGAAAAGGATGTTAAATACAATCCATCATTCCATTTCGGATTTGAGTATAATGTTATTGAACATTTATCATTAAGGTCCGGTTTTTCAAATGAACCTTCCAGATATTCAGCAGGTGTGGGACTAAACTATTCAATCTTTAGTCTTGACTATGCTTTCTTTACTCACCCGGATTTAGGGCTAACTCACCAGGCAGGGTTAGTAATCAGCTTTGGCAAAAATGGTTCAAGAAATTCTATGATAAGAAAACATCTTGGAATAAATTCATTTGATTAATGAATAAACTCAAATCAAAATATTTACTCACACTTAGCTTATTTACCTTTCTCCTTTTTTCAAATTATTTAGTTGTATTTGGACAGGCTGATACAACTATTTATCCATCAGAAGAAGTGCTTGATGAATTACTGCAGGAAGTTCAGGAAGACGTGGAAGAATCAGAACTTTCTGATGTACTTGAAGATCTTATGGTAAATCCAATTGACATCAATACCGCAGATATTAACCAGTTTCAGAGAATACCGTACATCGATTTTTCACGAGCTGAACTGATTATTAATCACAGAAATAAATATGGAAAGTTTTTATCTGTCAATGAACTTTATTCTGTAGAATTTCTTCCTGATGAAATTATAAAAAAGATAATCCCGTTTGTCACAACTTCTGCAATAATTGAAGCACAGGAATATACTCCGGGTATTTTTGATGGTTTCTCAAATGTTCCGGGAATCAGAATGCGAAACAGATTAACAACTGATCTGCAAACAAGAAAAGGTTTTTCAGAAAAAGTTTATGAAGGTTCGAAATACAAAATTTATAACAGGATACTCTTGACGGGCAAAGGGAAATATCAGCTTGGTATTCTTACTGAAAAAGATGCCGGTGAAAAAGCTATAGACGAATTCGATTCTTATCATCTTCTCATCAATGACCTTGGCAGCTTTGAAAATATTGTAATCGGCGATTTTCTATTTGAATCAGGTCAGGGTCTGGTATTGTGGAGTCCTTATGGTTTTTCAAAAGGAAGCGATGCTGTTTATCCAATTAAAAAAAATCCAAAAGTTGTTAAAGCTTATACCAGTGCAACAGAAAATAATTTTTTCAGGGGTGCTGCTTTTAAATTTAACTGGCAGAATTTTTCGATTGCACCTTTCTTTTCAAAAAATAAACTAGATGCAAACGTAGAAGGTGGCTACATAGTATCAACGCCTGTGGACGGGCTTCACCGAACTGAAGGTGAAATCAACAGAAGAAAAACTGCGGCTGAAACTGCTTTTGGTACTCAACTAAAATATGATTTTAATAAAAACGGATATGTTGCGGCGTTATATTTTAATTCAACATTTGATAAATCATTTTTATCTTCGGATTTATATGATCCTGATGGTAACAGATTTGATTATTACTCAATCAGTTATGATTTATACTTTGGTAGCTTGAATATTTCAGGTGAAGCTGCGTACAACTCAATTTCAGTTGCTTCGATAAATAATCTGCAATATTCATTTTCTAAAGATTTTATCTACATCTTTTCGATCAGGAATTATCCGCGAAACTATTTTTCAATTCATGGGTACGCGTTATCTGAAAGAAGCGGATCAAGCCAGAATGAAATAGGTTTTTATAACGGATTCAGATGGCGAACACCGGTAGGACTTTTTAATTTTTATTTTGATCAGTTTAAATTTCCTTATTCAACATTCAACACTCCCCTGCCGACACAGGGGAATGAAATTCTTGCAGAGCTGAGTTCTGTTCCATTAAAATCAGTTGAATCAAAAATCAGGTATAAATATGAAAACAAAGAAGTTTCCTATAACGATGGAATAAACAGAACAATAACAAACCGTTTAAGACAAAGCGGTCGTCTGGAAATAATTTACAATTTTTCGCGTCAGTTGAGATTAAAAAGCAGAGTTGAGTATAATCATTACAGGTTAGTTGCATCAGGCTCTGCAGAAAATGGTTTTTTATTTTTTGAAGATTTAAAATTTTCTATTTCCCGAATCGCAGATCTTTCTGCAAGGATAATATTTTTCAAAACTGATTCATTTAATTCTGCAGTATATGAATATGAAAATGATTTAACAGGCGTAATGAGTAATCTGGCAATGTACGGTGAAGGGCTAAGATGGTATTTAGTTGGAAGGATAAAACCACTAAAACTGTTTACTATTTCTTTTAAATATTCAGAAACATATAAACCAAAAGAAAAGAGTTTAAGTTCAGGTAATTCGGAAATTAAAGGTAATCTTGATAACCGATTCAGTCTTCAACTTGATATGAATTTTTAACCATCACCGCTTTTGCCGATTATTAATCTTATTCCTCGTTTGAAAGTTATGTAAGACCATATCCATTCTGCCATTACTCTGAACCTGTTTCTAAAACCTATCAAATAAAATATATGAATGAAACACCATGCCATCCATGCAAAAAATCCGGTGAGTTTAATACCTCTTATGTTCGCAACTGCTTTTGCCCTACCAATTGTCGCCATATCACCCTTGTCAACAAATCTGAATGGTTCTCTGTTTTCAATATCCACCCCTGATTTAATAAGATTGCCGGCATATCTGCCCTCTTGCATAGCAACGGGAGCTGTTCCCGGCAATTGCTTTCCATCAGATATTACAATTGCAGCATCACCAAGGACAAAAATCTCAGGATGACCATCAATTGAAAGATCAGGTTTAACAAATGCCCTTCCAGCCTTATCAGTTTGTACTCCGAGTGATTTTATTAATGGCGAGATTTCATTTCCTGCTGCCCAAATAATATTTGTCGTCTCAATAAAATCATTTCCTATTCTTACTCCGGAACTATTAATATCGGTTACAGGTGAATTAAGTTTTACTTCAACACCCAGTGATTTAAGATCTTCTTCGGCATGTTTAGAAAGACTCTCGGGATAAGAAGCAAGTATTTTTCCTGCTGCTTCCACAAGTATAATTTTTGTATTTACCGGGTCAATGTTCCTGAAATCTTTTAACAAAGTTTTTTTTGCTATTTCAGAAATTGCGCCAGCCATTTCAACTCCGGTAGGCCCTCCTCCAACTATAACAAATGTCAGATATTTTTGAGTACTTTTTTGATCTGTTGATTTTTCAGCTTCTTCAAAAGAATTGAGAATTCTTTCCCTTAGAAGCAGTGCATCCTTTAAAGTTTTTAATCCCGGGGCATTTTCTTCCCATTCACTTTTACCGAAATATGAATGACGTGAGCCTGTTGCAATAATTAAGTAATCATAAGAGTATTTTGAATACTGTGAGATGACAGTATGGTTCTGTTTATCGACTGAAATTACTTCATCCATTATAACTCGGATATTTTTGTAACTGCGAAATATTTCTCTGATTGGAAAAGCAATATCGCCCGGCGATAGTGCGGCGCTCGCAACCTGGTAAAGAAGCGGTTGAAATAAATGGTGATTTGTTTTATCGAGAATCAGCACATCAAATGATTCATCATCAAAACACTTTGCAGCTGTTATCCCGGCAAATCCGCCACCTATGATTATAACTTTACTCTTAAGCATGAATTACTCTTCCCGGTTTTTCACTGAATTAATTTTTCATTCACTTAAATATAATGAAGCACCCGGTCCGAGTGGTAGTCCCAATACCATCCATATAATAAATAAAACCGACCATAAGATCAGGAAAGTAACAGTGTATGGAAGCATTGTTGCTATAACAGTTCCAATTCCAGCCTGACCGGCGTAGCGTTGAACAAAAGCGACGATCAATGCAAAGTATGTCATCATTGGTGAAACAATATTTGATACAGAATCACCTATCCTGTAAGCAGTTTGTGTCAATTCAGGTGTATAACCAAGCAGCATAAACATGGGAATAAATACGGGTGCCATAATTGCCCATTTAGCTGAAGCGCTGCCCATAAATAAATTTATGAAAGCCGTCAGGATGATGAATCCCATCATCAGTGGGATTTCACCCAACCCAATAGTTTTTAAAAATGCTGCACCTTCTACCGCAATTATAATTCCAAGATTTGTCCAGTTAAAGAATGCAACAAACTGAGCAGCAAAAAATACGAGTACAATGTAAACACCAAGAGTCTCAATCGATTTACCCATTCCTTTCATAACATCAGTATCGCTTTTAATAGTCCGTGCGCCTATTCCATACATTATACCAAAAACGGCTGCACCTAAGAAAATGAAAGCCACTATACCGGATAAAAACGGTGATTGTAAAATGCTTCCGTTAATGCTGTTTCTTAAAAATCCATTTTCCGGAATTAATCCCGCAGCGAGTAATACCATAAAAATGAGCGCTGAAATTAATGCAAATTTTAATCCACGTTTTTCATCTTTTGTTACAGGACGTATCTCTTCGGCTGAGGCGTTGCCCTCGTATTTACCAAGTCTGGGTACAACTATTTTTTCAGTTACCCACGTTCCGGCTATGGAAACTAAAAATGTTGACACAAACATAAAGTAATAGTTTGCTGCTGGGTTCACAGTATAAGCTGGATCAATTATCCTTGCCGCTTCTTCAGACAAGCCTGCGAGCAGTGGATCAATTGTACCTAATAAAAGATTTGCACTATAACCACCTGAAACACCCGCAAATGCTGCAGCTAATCCGGCTAAAGGATGCCTTCCCACTGCAAGAAAAATAGTTGCTGCCAATGGTACAAGTAAAACGTATCCGACTTCGCTGGCAGTATTTGAAAGTACGCCGGCAAAAACAATAACAAACGTTAGCATTTTTTTCGGAGCCTTAATTACCAGTAAACGTAATACAGTTCCAATTAGCCCGCTGCCCTCAGCAATACCTATTCCGAGCATTGCAACGAGTACAGTTCCGAGAGGTGCAAAACTTGTAAAATTTGTTACCATTGATGTAACAATTCTATGCAGTCCTTCAACAGAAAATAAGCTTACTGGTTTGATAATTTCGCCAGTTCCCGGGTGGGTAACCTCAAGGTTGAAAAGACTCGTAATTCCTGATAAAATTACAACAGCAATTGCGAACAACGCAAACAGAGTTCCGGGATGCGGGAGTGCATTACCCACTTTTTCAATAATACCAAGACTTCTTGAGATAAATGATTCCTGGTTGTTTTTCGTAATTTCAGCCATTGTGAACCTTAAGTTGTTAAATGAGTTTGAATTGGGGATGACCGGACAGTAGTTTGATGAACTTAACTACAAAAGTCAACCTGATAATACACTTTGATCGTTAATAGTTCAATGGGTTAATTTTTCTTTTGAAAGCTAAATATTTATATTTGGTGCGGGTTATTTTGACGAGTAAATCGGAATTCATAGCAATGAATGGGAATACATGCAAAGTTCAAAAATTGAAAACTTAAGTTCTTACAATAAGCTAATAAAAACAGCATTAAAAGCTTCATACGATTTCCCTGAAATATTATGTGACTTCATCGTTTCAGAATACGAATTAAATGCTGCAGTATTATTTAAATTGAATGAATCCGATTTGACTGTACTCGGCAGATCCGCTTCTGCTAAAAAAGCTTATGTTAAAAATTCGAATCATAATTGTCTTGTATGCACTTCATTAAAAAATAATCCTTCTGCAATAACAGTTAATTCACAACCAGATTGTGAACTTCAAACATCCGACTTTGTTTTATATGAAAGTTGTTTGTTCATTCCCCTTTCAAGTGGTCAGAATATATTATTAAAGCTTGCTCAAAAATCACCATTTTCCAAAACTGATCATGAAAATCTTTTAATTATTGGTGAATCGGTTAGTTATTTAATGAAGGTTTGGATCGGTGATAAGCTCACAGCAAGTACCAGGCTGAATGATATAGTAACAGACATTGCACATGAATTAAGGACACCGACAAACAGCATAATGGGTTTTGCATCACTTCTTAATGAAGAAACTCTAACACCCTCACAAACTGAATATGTATCGACACTTAAAGAAAATGCTTACAATCTTCTTTCCCTGATAAATGATCTTGTAGATATAGCAAAACTGGAAAGCGGTGAATTAAAAGCAACAACCGCTTTGATGAACCCTAAAAATTTTATTGAAGAAATTTTAAAAGTTCTTTCGGAAAAAATCGATAAGAACAAAATAGAGTTTATTGTTAATACTGATGAGAATGTAAAAAAACAATTAAGTATTGATGTTCAAAAGCTTAGATATATTCTGACAAATATTCTTTCCGTTTCTTTACGGCAAATGGATTCCGGGAAAATTACAATATTCGTCTCAATGCCTGCACCCGATAAATTAAATTTCAGAATAACTGATACTAGTTCAGGCATTCCTTCTACCAAAATAAATGACATTTTTAAACCATTTGCTGCATTTGAATTAGGCTCAAACAAAATTACAGGAACTACCGGACTCGGACTTTTACTTTCCAAAAAATATATCGAACATCTTAACGGTGCTATTGATGTTTCAAGCACAATCGGAAAAGGTACAACATATAATCTGAATATCGGTGTGGAAGCTTTATCAACTATAGAATCTCAGATCAGTTCACTGCCCAAACCCGGTAAAAAGAATAAAGTTCTTGTTGTGGAGGATGATTATGCCACATCAAAGCTGTTAAGCAATTATCTTAATAAATGGGGTTATGAACCAACCATTGTAAACTCCGCAGAGCAGGCTCTAAAAATAACCGAGCGTGAGAGTTTTCTTGCAATATTAATGGATATCGTTCTTCCTGATGCAAACGGACTTGAACTGCTTAAACAGATTCGTGAAAAGAAGAACACAAAGAACACACCTGTTATTATTTGTTCGGTTGAGGCTGAACAACAAAAAGCATTTTTAATGGGTGCAGTGGAGTATTTTGTAAAGCCAATTCAGTATCAGTACCTCGTTGAAGTTTTGACAAGTTATAAGCTTAAAAAAGATTCTAACATACTTATTGTTGATGATGATGTTCCCACATTAAACCTGGTACGTGAAGCTGTAGAACAAGCCGGGTATAACGCAATTGCCGAATCTCATTCTTCCAAAGTTGAAAGCAGGATAAATGGAATGAACCTTGATCTTGCTATAATTGACCTTGATATGCCCGAGGTGAATGGATTTGAACTGATTAAAAAAATAAAAACAAAACCGGATTTCAAAAAACTTCCTATTATTATTTATACCGGAAAAGAAAATTATAAAGAAGATCTAAAAAAGATTGACGGTTTGTTTGAAGAACTTCTTGAGAAGAACAGCACAAATATTGAAGACCTTGCAGAAACAATTAATGCAATGATCAATAAATATGACGAACCATCTTCACCAGCTGAGGTTGTGGCAAAGAAGGATGCAGTTAAAATTCTTCTTGTTGAAGATTACAAACACTCGCAGATCATTGTTACAAGATTGCTCAAAAAAAATAACTTTGATTCTATTGTAGTTGTTGAAAATGGACTTGAAGCATTAGAAGCAGCTAAAATCCATAAATACAATCTTATACTAATGGATATGCAAATGCCGGTTATGAATGGATTTGAAGCCACAGAAAAGATCAGGTTACTGCCCGGTTACAAAGATACTCCCATAATTGCTCTTACAGCTTTTGCAATGAAAGGCGACAGGGAAAAATGTCTGGATGCCGGCGCAACTGATTATATACCAAAACCAATTGACAGCCAGGAGTTTATTGAGAAAGTAAAATTCTACACCGAATCAAAAGTAAAGGTGTGAATAAATTTCCTGATCAAAATTCAAATTATGTTACTGCAAGTTTTTCCACTTATACATTACCCAAAGACTATTAATGATTAATGAAACACCCCGGGTGCGGTTTGCACCAAGCCCTACAGGCTATTTGCATGTCGGCGGACTTAGAACAGCGTTATACAATTTTTTATTTGCAAGAAAAAACAACGGAAAGTTTATTCTAAGAATTGAGGATACCGACCGTAACCGATTCGTTGAAGGGGCTGTTGATAATCTTATAAAAGCTCTGAAGTGGGCAGGACTAAACTATGATGAAGGTCCGGACAATCCGGGTAATTACGGACCTTACATACAATCTCTGAGGCTTGACATTTACAAACAACACGCTGATGAACTCATAAAAAACAAAAAAGCTTACTACTGTTTTTGTAACCCCGAACGTCTTCAGAAATTAAGAGAAGAACAGGAAAAACAAAAACTTCCGCAGGCAAAGTATGATAAACACTGCCTTCACCTATCTATTGATGAAGTTGTAAAAAATCTAGAAGCCGGCGTTCCATACGTTGTACGATTAAATGTAGAACCGGGTATTACAATCAAGTTTGATGATATTATCCGCGGTCAAGTCGAATTTGAAAGTAATAATGTTGACGATCAGGTCTTAATAAAAAGCGATGGTTATCCAACCTATCATCTTGCTAATGTAGTTGATGATCATCTTATGAAGATTACACATGTTATTCGCGGTGAAGAGTGGTTATCATCAACTCCAAAACACGTTTTACTTTATGATTCATTTAATTGGGAAAGACCTGCTTTTGCGCATTTGCCGTTACTGTTGAATCCTGATAAATCAAAATTAAGTAAACGCCAGGGTGATGTTGCTGTTGAAGATTATAGAGACAAAGGATACCTGAAAGACGCCCTGATTAATTTTGTTGCACTGTTAGGCTGGAATGCAGGCGATGATAAAGAATTTTATTATCCGGACGAGTTGATCGGAAGTTTTACACTTGAGAGAGTCAATAAATCCGGTGCTGTATTTGACTTGCAAAAATTAAACTGGCTTAACGCAGAACACTTAAGAAAAATGAAAGATCAAGATATCCTTTCCCTCCTTAAAACTGATATCAAAAGTTCGGAATATTCATCAAATAATTTTACGGATGATTATTTACTGCTGGTTATTCAATCAATGAAAGAAAGGGTAAGTTTTGTTAAAGAGTTTATAACTACCTGCCCGTATTTTTATAAGATGCCAGATTCTTACGAACAAAAATCAATTGAAAAAAACTGGAAAGAAGAAACACCATCACATTTACTTAAGCTTAAAGATGCTTTTGCTCAATTGGACAACCCAACCAGATCAGATTATGAACAGGCACTAACAATTGTTTCCGAAGAATTAAATGTTGGAAAAGGCAAACTCATTCATCCATTAAGACTCGCTTTATCAGGGCAAAGCACTGGTCCGGGTATGTTTGATTTATTGTATATACTTGGTAAAACTGAAGTCTTAAAGAGAATTGATTTAATAGTTGAAAGAATTAAATAATAGAATCTTTAACCAAGCATCTTCAAAGATTCATTAGTCAGATAGCCGACTGCTATTCCTATGGCAAAACTTATCAGGGTCCCTATCAATACATATTCAATCATAGTTTTGTCTTTTTCATTTTTAATTTCACCATACCTTAAAATTGATTTTGCAGTAATCAGAAAGCCAATCACCGCCGGCATATCTGCAAGGAAAAGAATCAATATTATCATTCTCTCTAATTGTCCGACTAACCTTCCCGGGTTTATCTGAGCTTCGGATATTCCATCAACGTAGTCCTTAATCTGAAGTGGTTTTATTATATACGATACAAGAATGCTGCCTACTTTTGAAGTTAAAATAAATGCTGTTATTAAAAGCATAACTTTTAGATAGATGGCCCCTAAAAGCTCGTACCAGTATGTTGTATAATAACCTTCTTCTGTTATTATTTCCTGCATATAAAAAGACAATAATAAAATTATTATTATATGCGCCGCCTGGTCTGTCACAAATAGTATAATACTGTCTTTTGAAAAAGATCTTTTTACAAGATCTATGATAGTGTGCGATACAAGTATTGTTACAGGAATAATATAATCTGACCATAATCCTGTTAATACATAACTAAGAATAGTCAGAAGCGCGATATGTTTAAAAAATACTTTATACTTTTTCTTGTTCTTAACATCATTATTACTTTGTAAAATAAAGTCTCCCGCCATATGAGCAGCTAATAATGGAAGCATAACCTGGTATAAAATATCAGTCATAACATTTGCCATTTGATTTACTTGTAAAATACATATACAAGCTTTTAAGCTTGTATTACTATTATACAAGCTTTAACACTTGTATTAACTTTTATTTATTTCTTAAAGACCTGGCGTAAAGTGAAACCGCTTTAATATAAAATGAAATATTTGATGAAATGATCAGCCACCCTGCTGAATCCAGATGCTGTGATACCGCCTGTTGTGTGATTCTTAGCTTGCGAGCAATTTCTTTTTGATTTTTATTCTGTAACGATAAAAGAATAATTTTGCTTTGTCTGCTTGTCCATCTCGAGGAAATGAAATCAGTATTTTCAACTATCAGGTCAATTGAATCAGGATATGAAATTTCGGTTGTTACAAATTTCAATTTTCTCCTGCCTTTTTTATCCAGGGCTTTGCCTGATATTTTATAAGCTTCACCAATTCCTAATTCAGATGAAATAATATCCACTGTTCCAAATGATATTGACATTCTTGCATCAATACTATCTAACTGCATTTTTGCTTTAAGATATGCCCTGTAAAACAATGCAACTGAGAGCGCCAGTTCAGGTTTTTGAATGAGAAGCTGCCAGCTATCACCTCTGAATAATTCCGGTTCATACTTAAGAACTCCCGGAAAAACTTGGGGCAGTTCAGTAGAACAACCGCGTAAAACTTTGATCAACATTTTGTGTTTATCAACAGGAAGACGCGATGATTTTACAATATCACCGGTTATAACAGAATAATATTTTTTTGGTTTAGGCTTTGCCATACAATTCATCCGTTATTATATAATTATTTTTTGCCTGCAGATTTTGCCCAGGTATCTTTAAGCGTAACAGTTCTGTTGAAAACTAATTTATCATTTGTAAAATATTTTGAATCAACACAGAAATATCCCTGTCTTTCAAACTGAAATCTGTCGCCCGGTTTGGATGTATTCAAACAAGGTTCAAGCTTTGCATCACTAATAATCTCAAGTGAGTCATTGTTAATAAGCTCTTTATAGTCTTTATCTTTTTCAGATGAAGGATCTTCAACTGTTAAAAGTCTGTCGTACAATCTTACCTCAGCAGTAATTGCATTTGGTACCGATACCCAGTGGATTGTTCCTTTAACTTTTTTTGTACTTATTGAGCTTCCGCTTTTTGTTTCAGGGTCGTAAGAACAACGCAGTTCAATCACTGCACCATTTTTATCTTTAACTATTTCTTCGCACTTGATGATGTAAGCATACCGAAGTCTTACTTCACCACCAGGCACTAACCTATGATAACCTTTAGGAGGGTTTTCCATAAAGTCAGTTTGTTCAATATAAATCTCTTTGGTAAACGGAATTTTTCTTTGTCCCATTGTTTCATCTTCAGGATTATTGACAGCATCAAGCTCTTCAACAAAGTCCTCTGGATAATTTGTCAACACTACTTTCAATGGTTTTAAAACTGCCATTACACGTTGTGCTTTTTTGTTAAGATCTTCCCTGATTGCAAACTCAAGTAATGCTATATCAGTAAGAGCATCACGTTTTGCAACTCCGATTATCTCCGCAAAATTCTGAATTGCTTCAGGTGTATAACCTCTTCGTCTGAACCCTGAAATAGTAGGCATACGCGGATCATCCCAGCCATCTACAAGTCCCTGCTGAACAAGTTCAAGCAGTTTACGTTTGCTCATCAATGTATAGCTCAGATTTAATCTTGCAAACTCAATCTGCTGCGGATGATAAACTCCAAGTTCATTTAAGAACCAGTCATATAATGGTCTGTGAACTTCAAACTCGAGAGTGCATATTGAATGTGTAATGCCTTCAATTGAATCTTCAAGTCCGTGTGCCCAGTCATAAGTAGGATAGATACACCACGTTTCACCTGTGCGATGATGTGATGAATGAATTATCCTGTACATTACGGGGTCGCGTAAAAGCATATTTGGCGAACTCATATCAATTTTTGCACGAAGGACTTTTTCACCATTCTTAAATTCACCGTTACGCATTTGCTCAAATAGTTTGAGGTTATCTTCAGCTAGGCGATTACGGTTAGGACTTTCTTTCCCTGCTTCTGTTACAGTTCCTCTAAGTTCACGCATAGTTTCCGGATCTGAATCATCAACATAAGCTTTACCTTTTTTAATTAGTTCAACGGCATACTGATACATTTGTTCAAAATAATCTGAAGCAAAAAATATTCTGTCCTCAAAATCACCACCGAGCCATTTAACATCTTCAATAATTGAATCGACATATTCCTGTTCCTCTTTGACAGGGTTTGTATCATCGAAACGCAAATTAAATTTTCCTTTAAAGTCTCTTGCGATTCCATAGTTAAGGCATATAGATTTTGCATGTCCGATATGTAAATATCCATTTGGTTCGGGTGGAAATCTTGTGTGTATTCTTCCGTTCCATTTATTTGTTTTTATATCATCTTCAATTATTTCATAAATAAAATTTTTAGGTCTTTCTGTCAATGTTGAGCCGGATTTATCGTTCACTTTTTACTCTCGGTTTTAATTAATCAATTTTGGTTGTAAAAATATAGAAATGAGGGATGCCAATCAAAGATGTGAACAAAAGTAATTTTTATTTGACAACTAACGGAAAGTTTCTTGATAATAAAATGAATTAAGTATAACTTTGCATCGCAAAAAAAGAATTGCCGAAGTGGCGGAATTGGTAGACGCGCTGGACTCAAAATCCAGTCTGGCTTACACCAAATGTTAGAATACCTCTCAAAATCAAATCTTTTATAGTTACAAAGAACCCAACTGTAACAAGACTGTAACAAACTTGAGGGAGTTTGCTATGCATCTCTATAAAAGATCAAACATCTACTACATCAAATTTAAATCTGCTGATGGTTCCTGGAAAAATATTTCAACTAAAACTTCAAGTAAACAAATTGCTTTAAAGTTTCTTTCTGAGTTTGATAGAAAGGAATACGATAATACTTCCAAGGGTACGATACCATTCAATTCATTCATCACAAAGTATCTTGAGTACTCAAAGATTCATCACTCCCCTTCTAATACTGTCAGGATTAATTATGTTATAAAACATTTTAGTTCCATAATTCAACCAGTATTACTTTCTGATGTTAAGACTACAACACTTGAGAAATACAAATCTGTCAGGATGCAGAGTGTTAAACCGACTACAATGAACATAGAACTCCGTGCTTTGAAAGCTATGTTTAATAAAGCGGTGAGTTGGGATTTTTTAGAATCAAATCCATTTAAGAATGTGAGTATGGTCAGAGTCCAGGAGAAGTTTCCAGCTTATTTATCTGAAGTTGAGTTGGGCATTTTGCTGAAATTAAACAAACTGAAGTGGTTAAGCGATCTAATCATTGTAGCTTTCTATACAGGTATGAGACGTAATGAATTGTTAAACTTAAGATGGCGTGATGTTTATTTGAAAGAAAAATATATTTTAGTTTCAAATACAAATGAGTTTAGTACCAAGAGCAAACGTGATAGAATAATTCCACTTATTGATAAAGTGATTATAGTTCTAAAAAAAATTCCGAATACTTCAGAGTTTGTATTTGTGAACTCAGGGAGAAAAAAGCATTACCCGAATTATATCACACAGTGTTTCAGGGACCTGGTAAAGAAAAGTAGGATTGAAAAGAAGTTAACGTTTCATTCTCTAAGACATTCTTGTGCATCGAATCTGGTAAGTCGTGGTGCAAGTCTTTATAATGTAATGAAGCTACTCGGTCATGGGGATTATTCTACAACACAGATTTATGCTCACTTGGAAAAAGATACACTTTACAAAACAGTCCAGCTATTGAATTGAATTAAAAAAATATTGGACTATTTATTATTAGTATTTGATTCTTGTCTAATATAAATTTTTACCTAAGAAATAATCATAAAAAATATGATTGTAAAAATCATTTTCTTTTTTACTGTCAATAAAAAAAGAATCATTTTTTATTTTATCATTTTTAAGTTTGATTGGACTGAAGGAAAAATCTAAATAGTACTGTTCCATTTTAGATAAATTTAGTGAGCAATCGCCAATACCTTTTTGAATTGGTGATAAAAAGGAATTGATATTATAATAGTTTATATAAAATTGTGCTAAGAATAATTTGTAAACATAGTTACTGGCTACCTCGTCATTCAAAACACATTTCTCCATTTCTCCCCTTAACAATTTTTCAAGTTTAAAATCATAGAATAAAATTGATGCAAGAAATAAAGTATTCAAAACCTGTAAGAAAATTATAATCTCTAAACTGTACAATTGCTGGATAAATGGATTTAATACCAAGAAAAAAACAGTCCCTAAAAGTAGCATTGGGATATATAGTCTATAACCAGTAATATGAAAATGTTTTTGAATTAAGAAAATTTTGCCGGTCATGATGTAAGTGATATTTATCCAAATCAATGATTGATACAATATAAGCGTCGTCAAACCATCTATATTTGTAAAATTAGATAATTCTTGAAATACTTTTAAATCTACTACTTCGAAAAAGAGCGGTATAACTAAGAATGAGACTGTGATTGAAGCTAATATGTGGAGCCGATATTTGCACCTAAATTTAAATTCCTTTCTTTCACTGAATATGTAAAAGGGAAAACTTGTAAAGTATACTAGACATATTAAACCTAGAAAACTTGCTGGAATTCTTAAAAATCCTGATTCAATTTCACCTGGATATTCAACAAGGAATAACCATAAGTAGTTAAATATTGGTATTGTAATCAGAACTAATCCAATTTGCAGGAGAAGTTTTATAAATATCCTTATGATATAAAATAATTTCATTTAATAATTTATTATCAAAAAAAATCCTTTATCATATGTAATACTGAAATTTTCTAACCTTTGTTTGAAAATTAGGAATAGCAGTCAGTATCTTTCCAATATTTTCAGAGAATCTTAATGTTACAGGTAACCCATCACCATAAATGCAAGCGTTATAGTTTAATTTAGTTAGAGCAAGAATATCTTTCATAGCTTGTTCCAGTTCAACTTCTCCCCTGTCAATAATAATTCTTAGTGGATTTGGAATTTCCTTACTTAAACTTGTATTTAGTCTTGGAACAAAACCACGAGTCCATAAGTAACCTTCCCTATCACTAATTTTTATTCCAAGTCCACGTAAATTTCCGTAGTTGCACCTTTCTCCCATTACATCTCTATAAATTTTTAATTTTTCGGTTTTATCTTTAATTACTATTCCTATTAATTTAATTTTTTGCTTTCTAAACGCTATAGCCTCCTGAAATCCGTTCCATTCTTCATTGGTAAATTTCGCTTTTCCATGAATAAATAACTCTTGTGGAAATCCACCATAGTCTTTTTCATAATATTCTAACGCAAGATTAAGAAGTGAAAAAGCAGCAGATTTCGTCAGATGGTATTCATTATTTTCTGATCTGAAATTCCCTACTGTACCCTTAAATACACTTCCATCGCCTGAATCTAAAAACATTTGAGCAGCACTGCATACTTGACCACTTTCTTCAATGGTATCCATTTTCTTAAATACTAATCCGAGATAACAAACCTTTGGACGTATCTCTCCCAGTTTCCAAGGAATTTTTCCAAGTTTATAATATACTGTGGTTGAAATTGACCATGCTAGAAATGCCTGCATATTTTCAGGATATTGAAAATTCCTTTTATCTCTAAAGTTTAAAGTTGGTTCAACCACTATTTGTACTGGTGTATCTACTCCTTCATTTATTAGTCTTGCTTTAATTAAATGATGAAAATTTGAAGTTGCATTTATATAATCCATCATTGACTGTTCATACTCTTCATCATCTTCATATGCTAATCGTATCTGACCAGCTTTTTTATGAAATGCAAAATCTTCAAGTGATTTATTTAGCCTATCACCCAATTTTCCAGGACGGCAGGCATTATAAATACTTAATGGAACAACAATAAAAAAAATATTAGGTCGAGCTTCATCATTCAGTATAATATCCTTTACTTTTTCGATGTAAAGATTTACCGCATCGACTGTTCTTTGTTTGGCTGATTTTGATTTAAGTTTTATTCTTATTATTTCAGGATCAAGAGTGCGTGAAATTACAGGTTCCGATTCCCATTTAACTCCAAATGTTGTTTCAAAACCAGGGAAAGTTGGACGCATTATTGAAGTAGAATAAATGGGGAGTTTTATCTTCTCCACAAAGTTTTGATAATACTTTATTCCAACTGGTGTACCAATAACTCCAGCTTGAACACTATGTTTCAAAAAAGATTCGTTGGGACCAAACAAAACTAATCCATCTCTTGGATCTTCTATTTTTTGTTTATGTCCAAAAGTTAATTTGGGTTCATAGAAATATGAAAGAGAATTATTGATCATTCATCTTCAATCTTTTCTGGCTCTTGATAACCAACTTTTGAATTCCATTCTAATGGAAGTGTTTCGATTGTTAAAAATGACATGCCACTTAAATTAATAATAATATTTTTTTTGTCTTCAGTATTTGATACCACAGTCATTGCAGATAATAGTAGTTCGTACCATTTCCTATTGTACCAATTCTTCCCCACCTTACGCCTTAGTTGATGTTTTAACGTATCATTTTGTAAAAGTTTACCATCACCTGAAGAAAAAACAATGTGAGACGTGATGAAGTATGCAGGAATAGGAAACAAGAAAGCATTGATACCAATCGCAAAATGCCATATAAATTCTTTTTCCTTGCCCGATAGTTGCCGTCTGTTTTTTCCCAGATGTTTCAGATCTATAAAATCCTTTGTCACAAAGTAAAAGATTTCCTTATTTCCTGATAACTGTGATTTAATAATTTCCTGTTTGAGAAAATTCATAAATGCCATATTTAATATTTCGACTAATTTATTATTCGGTACTTTAATTTCCCTTTCATTATCAAATTGAATCGGTTTTTTTTCAAAAAAATTATTAGTAGCTAATTGTAAATAAGTATCATACTCAAAATAATTTACAACCTCGCTGGGTTCACAAAAAGTAATTATTAGATTGTTTTCAATTTTTTTGGGATATGGTAAGTTATATGGCGAGTTATCAAGACCAAATTTTAAATCATAAATATAAATCTGTTGTGGCAGGCTAATGGGAAACCAGTTGGTAAAATACCTTTCCTCTTTATGAAAGATATTCTCCTTAATTCGAAGCGCTTTGTACCAATCATTAATGATTGGTTGTGAATCATTTGAATTCTGTTTAGGAAATATTTCATCTTTCTCTAACAAGTCCAAAAGTTTTTTGAGACCCTCAGCCCACCCATTGCAGAAATCAGACCCTTCAAATCCAACAATAGTTATATCAAAGTCATTCCAATTAGAGGTATCAATTCTTAGTGGGATTACAATTTTGGGATTAGAATGTAATAGAGTCATCAGTCTTGCTAATTCTCGACTTACTCCTGTAC
>JAEXTA010000038.1 GCA_023453665.1 Bacteroidota bacterium
AGCCTCAACAGGACATATATCAACACATGCAGGAAGTTTACCTTCTTTGGTTCTGTCAAAACAGAAATCACATTTTTTAACATCCGGCATTAAAGCTTCTTCATACTCAAAAGCTGGTATCTGGAAAGGACATGCAACCATACAATACCGGCAGCCAATACACATATCAGTGTTCCATAATACAGTTCCGTTTTCTTCCTTTGAAAATGCGCCAACTATACAAGCCGATACACAGGCAGGATGATCGCAATGCATACACTGTACTTTAACATCAAACGGAAGTGTAGAATTTTTAGGGTTAGGGTATTCATTTACAACTGTCAACGCTTTGTCATTCGGTCTTCGCATTTTCTCGTAAACACTTCTGTCTGCATAGTCTTCAATATTTCCGGCTGGAAGATCGTGAGCATTTTTGCATGCCCATTCACAGTTCCGGCATCCGACACAAACAGTTGTATCGACAAGTACACCCATTCTGTCTTCCGATAAAATATTTTTAGGTGCAGCTTTGGCTGGTTTTGACGATAAGCCTGTAATTCCTGCACCAAGCAGAGCTGAGGTTTTGAAGAAGTCTCTTCGGTTTTGTTTAGCCATAAGATCCCCGGTAATTCAACAATAAATTCTCTGATGAATTTTTTTCATCATGCTTGTGCACGTTATAGAAAATCATGCCAGAACAACTGTTGTGGATGTTAACATTTGTATTTCGTTTAAAGGAAAAATTGAATGAATAATGGAAAAGATTTTTATTCGTTGTTAATCGGCAAATATTTTTTTTCTCATAGTTGGCAACCTTTGAATTTTCATTTTGCCGTTAATGAGAATTTATTCAACACTTACTTTAATTTCTTTATTAAAAGCCTGATTATAGGGCTTCTTAGTGTGTTTAATATCTCAACTAAATGGACTAATTATTGAAGAAGTTTGAGGAAATATCAGTCCGTTTATAATAAAAGGTATGAGTTTTCATACCTGTTTTTGCGGGAAATTTATAAAATGTTTTCGCGGTTTTTTAGCCGGCTCAGTGTTAAGCTTATCATTGGAATATCAACTATTCTTCTGATCAACCTTGGAATTTATACTTACCTTACACACACTCACTTAAAAGAAAACCTGCTTGAAGCCAGTTCCGAAAGTGCATTTAACACAAGCGACCTGATAAAAAAATCAACACGTTACAGCATGCTTTTGAACAGGCGTGAAGATGTTTACCAGATTATTAATACCGTCGGCACCGAATCAGGTGTTGAACGAATCAGGATTTACAATAAATCCGGACATATCAGTTTTTCTACTGATGCAAGCGAGATTGGTCAGGTTGTTGATAAATATAATGAAGCCTGCGTCGTATGTCATTCTCAAAAAGAACTGCCTCATATTCTTCCAAAAGAAAAACTGATAAGAGAATTCAAAACCGTTGACGGCCGAAAAGTTATTGGTTTAATCAACCCGATAAAAAATGAAGAAGATTGCTACAACGATGCCTGCCATGCACACTCAAGTGATACGAAAATTCTGGGCGTTCTTGATGTTATTCTGTCAACTGAAAAAAATGATGAGCTTGTTAAAGCGAATATAAGTGAACTTTCATCGAACGCTTTGATAATAACTACAATGATTGCGCTTTTTTCAATACTTCTTATTTCAGTTGTTATCACTAAACCATTAAGTAAAATTTCAAAAGGTATTGAAGAAATTTCCAATGGAGTTCTTGACTACCAGATCGACATAAAATCAAAAGACGAATTGGGTCACCTTGCGCAACAGTTCAACTTGATGTCAAACAAACTAAGAACAGCATATGATGAAATTAAAGACTGGACTGCCACTCTTAATCAGAGGGTAAATGATAAGAACGAAGAACTCAAAAATATTTATGAACAGATTACACAGACAGAAAAACTTGCATCATTAGGAAAATTATCCGCTACGGTTGCACACGAAATTAATAACCCTCTTGAAGGTATTCTCACTTACAGCAGACTCATTTCTAAAAAGCTTTCTAAGTTAAATGATAATAATGATTTCACGGAAATGATAAGTTATCTGAAACTGATCTCGGAAGAATCAACACGCTGCGGAAAAATTGTTAAAGATCTTTTATTGTTTGCAAGGAAGGGAAATGCCGAGTATTCAAACAACTATCTGTCCGATATAATTGATAAAACACTTTTGCTTCTGCGTCATCATTTTGAAATAAATAAAATAAGTGTTACAAGTAAATACTGCAGTGAAAATCTTGAAGTGTACTGCGATTCACAAAAAATTGTTCAGGCATTAATTGCAGTGATCGTAAACTCAATTGAAGCAATAGTATCAGACGGAAGTATTGATATTCAGCTTACAACAAACGGACAATACGGAGATATCAGAATAACAGATTCCGGCAAAGGAATTTCCGAAGCTGACCAGCCTTACATTTTTGAACCATTCTTTTCCACAAAAGGAAAAACGAGCGGAACCGGTTTGGGGCTTCCTGTTGCTTACGGAATAATCAATCAGCACAAAGGTAAAATGCGACTTGAACTTACATCGGTAAGGGGCACAACTATGTTAATTCAATTACCACTCACTAATCACAAAGAAGTTATATGAATACAAAAGCAAAATTAATGATAGTCGATGATGAACCAATCGTAAGGCAATCCTTAAAACATTGGTTTGAAGAAGACGGCTACACCGTCGAAACCGCAGAAACCGGTGAAGCGGCATTTGAAAAATTTGAACGCGGTAAATTCGATTTGCTTTTTGTTGATATGAAGATGCCCGGAATGAACGGATTAGAACTTCTTGCCAAAGTAAAAAAAGTTGACCCTGACATTGTCGTAATACTGATTACTGCTTTTGCTTCCGTTCCTTCTGCAATTAAAGCATTAAAAAACGGTGCATTCGACTATATAACAAAACCAATAGACCCGGATGAACTTTCAAATTTAGCCGCAAATGCTCTCAACCAGAGAGAATTAAAACTTGAAAATCTTCAACTAAAAGATCGTATTGAACAGATAGCTTCAAACGGGGAACTTGTTGGTGAAAGCAGTGAAATGAAAAAAATTATTTCACTGGTAAATACAATAGCCCCAACAGACAGCAATATTATAATCAGGGGTCAAAGTGGAACAGGTAAAGAACTTCTAGCAAGAATAATCCACAATAACAGCCAGAGAAAATACGGCCCGTTCATTTCCGTAAACTGCGGAGTGTTATCCGATCAGTTGCTTGAACGCGACTTGTTTGGGCATGAAAAGGATGCTGTTTCAGAACTTCATTTTAAGAAAAGAGGAAAGCTTGACAATGTGAATGGCGGAACACTTTTTATGGATGAAATAGCGGCCCTGTCACCGCAGATGCAGTTTGTTCTCTTCAAGCTGCTCGAGACAAAACAATTTCAGCGCATAGGTGGAAATGATACATTAACTTCTGACTTCCGTATGATTGCTGCCACAAACGAACCGATTGAAGAGCTTGTTAAAAGCGGAAATTTTAGAGAAGATTTATTTTATAAGCTGAATATTTTTTCTGTATTCCTTCCAACCCTGAAAGATCGTATAGAAGACATTCCCCTGCTTGCTGAACATTTTCTTAACAAGTTTTCTGAATCGATGAACAAACAAAAAAAATCTATTTCACAAACTGCGATGGATTTCCTCATGAACTATGAATGGCCGGGTAATGTGAGAGAATTAGAAAATGCAATTGAGCGTGCTGTTGTTGTTTCAAAGGGTGATACTATTACTGTTGAAGATTTACCAATACGTATCGGCTCACAGAATTATTACTCCGACAGCCAGGATAAGACACTATCAGCGATGGAGAAAAAACATATAACAATCGTACTGCACGAAAACAAATGGAACATCTCACGCAGCGCTGAGATGCTTGACATTGACAGAGTCACACTTTACAATAAGATCAGCAAATACGGTTTGCAAAGAAAGAAACGCGGAGAAATGTAGAATGTGAATCACAAGCCCCAGACACTTTTACATAAAGATGAGATCTTTTCATGAATATCTCATTATTGAGTTATGAACTGTGATTTCCTATTCTGCCATATTAGCAAAAAATCTTAATGATATATTGAGTTTTAAAAAATTCAAATCTTTACTGCAGAAATTATTTTCTTTTAACTTAAAAAAGATTTTAATGTGTTTTAAAATATTTTTGAATTTTCGCTTACTTAAAATATTTGTATTTGCGAGCGAACACTAACAATACAATTCAAATCTTCTTTATTATTTTATTAAAATCAATTTTTTAGTATCACTAGAATTACAGGCAGTAATTCTACAAAAATAAACTCCACTATTTATACCACTACCATTAAACTCCAACTTATGATATCCGGCTGTCTGCCACTCAACATTATTTACCATAACAGTATTTCCCAAAATATCAAAAATCTTTATTTCAACAGGACTATCATTCGGAAGGCCATAGAAGATTGTAGTTGATGGATTAAAGGGATTGGGGAAATTTTGTAAGAGAATAAATTCCTCTGGAATACCGGATATAAAATAATCATCAATAGATGTAATTGGTTGAATACTAAACACGTTATCGCTTATGTCAGAGATAGAAGAATTATTTGCACTACTTATTCTTACTTTACATTGAGAAGAAGTTGGCCCATCAATTGTCCATGTATAAATTCCACTACTCGGAACGGAATTAACAATTGTATTCCAGCTTGTTCCATTATTCCTGGTTAATTCTATTTTTACATTGGTAACTGATAAACTTGTCCAGGTCAAGTTAGCTTGTCCTCCTAGATTCCAGGTCTCCCCTCCATTCGGAGAGGTCACGGTTATCGTCGGTGAATTATTTATTGTAAAAACAGTGTCTCTAATATCATAGGTCGTCTGGTTAATAGCGTCACTAATCCTCACTCTTGCCTGCGTGGACGCTATATTTGGTATTGTCCATGAAAATATTCTTGGTTGTGCGGGTGTTGAATTAACAATATCTATCCAGCTCGCACCATTATTTATGGAATACTCGATTTTAACACTTGAAATATTGTTACTTAACCAGGTTATATTTCTTTGTTCACCACCTGTCCAGTTTTCACCTCCGTTGGGTGCTGTTAGCAATATATTGGGTGCGCTTATTATTTTAAATAAATTATCGCTAGTGTCATAAACATTAGAGTTTGACTCATCACTTATTCTTAGTTTTACCTGGGTTGAAGGTGTATTTGGAACTGTCCATAAAAAACTGCCTGATGCAGCCGGAGTCGATGGCGTTATCACAGTCCAGTTAGATCCGTTGTTTATAGAATATTCTAATTTGACATTTGTAATGTTACTACTAGTCCAAGTAATATTTCTCTGCTCACCTATCGTCCATGTTTCTCCACCGTTCGGTACATCTACAATAATGGTTGGATTTGTTGAAGTAATTATTGAATAAGTTGTATAAACGATTGGATTATTTGTAAGTACACCATCGAAGGGTCCGACCCCTGTTGTTAAATCAGCAAGATATACAATATGGGCTCTATATACACCAGGTGAAACTAATTCTAAATGCTGTGATGCATGACCATATGTTTCCGCAACATCATTCTGCATTTCTGGAAATCTGCCGCCGTAAATCCATGTCGAGCCACCATCCGTGGAATGTGAATGATAAAGATCTCTCCAATAATATAAAGTTCCCTGAGTATTATCACCAAGATCAAGCCCGCCGCTTGCCGTGAGTTGTGGACCGGTCCAAATCGCATAAAGCACCTGTCCATCCGGACTAACAGAAATCGAAGGATATGCCTGGCCTATACTATTGGTTGGATAATAATCATAAATACCTTGAATAACATCAATTGCAGGATCAGAAATTGATTTCCATTCGCCAGTTAAAGAATTCCAGTACAAAACCGGAAACGATTTTGCTATTGCCGTAGTTCCGATTGAATCGTCAAATACTAATCCATATCCATTTGCGACCAAATGAACTACTCCGTTATTATCAATTGCACCATCAATCTGTCCATAATCCTCAAACAGTGGTGCATAGTTAGGTGTATGATAGTTTGGTACCAAATTAATAATTCCATCAGATGATATCATTGAACCAATAAAGGAAGAACCACTGTTAGTTGATTTTAGCATCCATATATTATCACATTGATTTATTGGTATTCCTAAATAAGCATGAGCACCCCCACCAGCCATCCCAATGTTAGAACCGAAATAAATTAAATTGTTCTCATTTGGTGACTTTGACATACCAACTTCAACACCTCCATTTCCGGACCACCAAATCGGTACCGGATGATATTCAGAGATTGTGTTCCATAGAAATGGTGATCCAAAATTGACAGATTTATAAAAAGAGAATTCAATTCTGTTACCTGAGGAGCCAAGCCATATAGTGTTTCCGGCTAGTTGAATCGAAGGATCGGTTGATGGATCAAATTGAGTTGAAAAATAATTAGTTCCAAAATCCCAGATAAAATATCTGCTTGGGGTATGGTAAACACCTCCAACCAATCCCAATAAGTCACCTGTTAATCCTATGTCTATTTGAGGATATCCCGCACTAGATTCTTCAATTTTATTGTTTGTCCAGTTACCCCCATTAATATATGAATGCATTGTATATCTAATGGTCGGATTTGACAAATCATATCCTCTTACCATATTTAACAGATGTGGTGTTGTCAGAATCTTGTCATAAACTATTTGGTCTCTGATGACACTATTCGCAAAGTAGTCATAGTTTGTTGTTAGTCCAATAAAACCATTTAAGTTAAACGTGTTATAATTCGAATTATTGTAATGAATTACTCCCTGAGATTCTAATTCATCAACAACCAATTTTGACTTTAGTTTTGATTGGGCTATCAATTGAAATTGGAACAAGAGACTGATCATTAATAATAACAAATTTATTCTTCTCATTTTATTTCCACCCGCTTTCTGGATTTAAACAATTATATAAAGTTTTATTGAAAAACGATTTAAATGCCGCTATAGTTAAGACTATTTTAGTCAGTGGTAATGTTAAACAAACATCGGTTAAATTCATCCGCCCTATCCTATTTATATTATATTAAAATTACTGAATGAAATTTACACTCACAATAATTTCTTATCTGATTCGGTTTATTTCGAATTAATAATTTTGCTAAATCACAGTTAATAAAAATCACTTAACAATTTTAATTAACTTCCTTAGTTACTGATCTTAAAAACGTTCCAAACTTTTTCGGTTCTTCAAGTCTGCACGAGTAAACAAGTTTATCATTCCACACTGTTATATCCGGGCATCCATCACACATATTCTGTCCGCCATCCTGCATAAAGTCAACAGGCTGTATAAACATTATTGATTGGAAATGAAGCTTCTTAAAAATCCTTAATGGATTTGCAGCAAGATATCCAAGATATTTTTTTGCGGAATTACGAATACCTTTATCAAACATCCACAAAAGTAAAATCGATTTACCAAGACCCGTTTCTCTTGGTGATGCGTATGACAAATATTTTCCTGTTCTTAAATGATAGGTGCTCATTACGAGTTCCATAAACTTGGGTCCTGCATAGCCGAAGATTTTATTTTTGATACCAACTCTTTCCGTAAGCATCCACTTGAATGTATCAGGCGCTTCGGTTCCATTTAAATAGGCAGCAGGAGTGAATTCAGGAAATTTCTCTCTCACTTTTGCAAGCACGTCAGTCGATTTGATATCAACTTTTCTAACTCTGTCTGTGTGATACATTATTTTATCCCAATCTACTTTCTGTCCTCCTGCGTACCAGTCCAGCGGCATATCAGGAATAACATATCGGTACGCGATGAATACCATAGTTTGAACAATATCAATATTTTTCTGTGCCCATTCGATCATTTGAGGAACATACTGAAGTGTATCTTCATACACAGTTGAATTGAATGAACACGAAATTCCTTTCACATCCGCCAGCATTCTTGCGTAATGATAACGGAGTTCATTCAGTTCAAGTTCATTCTTGCCTTTCCATTCGCCGGGTCTTCCCTGTTTGCTGTCAACATGAAACGTAAATCCGAAGACGCCTGCTTTTTTCAGTTCAGCAAGTAATTCTTTTGTCAATGCTTTTCCGTTAGTGTTTAGGATCGGTTTTATACCTCTTGATTTAATATCGCTTACAATGTCAGTTATCTGTGGATGCAACAAAGGATCACCGCCTGCAATTGAAATACAATCCGATATACGCATCTTCTGGAATACATCAAGCTCGTGTTTTACTTCTTCTAAAGTTTTATGTGAGTTTTTAACATTCTCCCTGTAACAGCCGTCACAGGCTAAGTTGCAAGCGGATGTTGGCTCCAGCCAGGAAATTGCATTATCAGGCAAGGTCCAGGGCAAGCGGTATAATTTAGTGTGGTCAACAATTGCGGAGTTCATACACCCTCCAATACTTTTTATAATGAAATTAAATTCTTTGTAAGTTGATTAGAATAAATCAATCAAAAATTGCTGGGCAAAAAGTAATAATCCCTGCAAAGTTTTTCAATATAAAAGCTGTTATCTGAGTATTAATTATTGAACTACTGCAATTAGCACATGATTATTTGTTAAGTGCTAATTTTTTTGATTTAGCAAATGAGTTGATAATCAGCACACCAAAACCATTATGTGAATTATAATTTATTTCAAATGAAACAAAAAAATGCTGAAGGTCATTCAGCATTTTGATTTAATAAGTATTTGGTAAAAATTATTTCAATAATACCATCTTGATTGTTTGACGATATGAACCTGATTCAAGCCTGCAATAATAAACACCGCTTGGGTAACTGCCCCCGCCAAAGCGAACAGTGTAGTTGCCTGCCTCCTGGTAACCACTGGCTAGTGTCACAACTTCATCACCTACAGGTGAGAATACTTTAAGTTTTATAGTTTGCGGAACCCGTAATGAGTAGCTAATCGTGGTCGATGGATTAAAAGGATTAGGATAATTCTGCTTTAACTGAAATGCTGTCGGTCCTCCTGAAGCAATATTCTTCACAGAAATTAAAGGCAATGTTTCAAAACTCCTTGTAAGTACCTCTGGCATTCTATCAGCAGGCATACCTAATTGATCTCTTAACAATGTCGCATATATCTGTCTGAAGTCGTACTGGAATTTTATGTCACCATTGTTATCAAGGTCTTCAAGGTCAGGATTTGTGCCGACCACTCCTCCTTTAACATTTTTTCCAATAACGAATAAAGGAGCCGCGGTTCCGTGATCAGTTCCTGCACTTCCATTTTGTTCCACTCTTCGCCCGAACTCTGAGAATGTCATTAACACAACTCTGTCAGCCACGCCAAGCAATTCGACATCCTGCTGGAATGCAGCAATGGCTTCTGCAACTCCGCCTAGTAGATTTGCATGACTTCCTGTTTGATTTGCGTGTGTATCAAATCCACCTACGGAAGTTAGATACACAGGTGTTTCGAGTCCACCGGCAATAAGCTCAGCAACTATTGCAAGCTGTCTTCCCAACGCAGTATTAGGATATGTAGCCATATTCTGAACTGTATCTGCTTTTTCTTTTATAATCTGTGCATACCTGATTGAGCGTGCAGCAATTTCTTTAATGAACTTAAGCTGATTACCGGCAAGAGTGTTTGGCGGCGGATCATTATCTGCAGTACTACCGTTAATTAATTGATAAAACTGATTCGGACTTTCAAATGAAATTCCCATGGTACCCTGGCAGGTACATTCGAGTAATGCAGATTGTGTTGAACCAATTTGAATTGCCATCGGGTGATCAAGATTAAACTCAGAATAATCAGGGAATACTCTTGCAAGAAATCTTCCTACCCAGCCGTCATCGATAACAACGTTTGAGTCGGATGCGCTTAACCAAATATCTGTTGAACGGAAATGTGACCTGTCCGGATTTGCATAACCAACACTCTGAACTACAGCAACTTTGCCTTCATCGTAAAGATTTTTGAGAGGCTGCATTGAGGGATGCAAACCAGTGAGGTTAGTTAACCTTAATGCATCATTTTTCAGAATGCGAATTCCCGGCCGGGCATTATAGTATAAACTGTCTTCAATTGGAATAACAGTATTAAGACCATCATTACCTCCGCTTAGCTGCAGCAGTACAATCACTTTTCCATTTACTGCCTGAATATTGAGAAATGATTTTGCAAATGCCTTCACCGGAATATTTCCGAGAGCCATTGAAACTGTTCCGGCTCCAGTAATTACTCCAAGGTTTCTTAAAAATGATCTTCTATCCATACAAGTCTTTCGATTTATGTAAGTTGATATTCCGATAATCTCATTAGTGCTTTAAAGAAAAGTTTAAGCCTGTCTTCCGCTTTGGGGTCACTTGTTGACCAGTCATAAACTTCCGCACCATCCAGTAAAGTGTTAAGCAAGTAGGCTCTTCTGTTTTCACTTAAAGGAAACTGAATAAATATTTTTGTTATATCATCAATAAGCTGAACAGCATTTTCCGGCTCAGGGAAAGTTCTTGCGTATTCAACAAGATCTATCTGGAATGTCAGATCACCGCCGCCCGGTTTATTACCATTTACTATTGTGTCGGTATAAACATTTCTTGCGGGTAATGTTGTTGTGTTGATCCAGGTTTTATCGCCATCCCACCCGCTTACGTTTGGTGGTGAAAATAATTCCTGTCTGATCTGAGTAGCAACAGTTCTCATATAAACATAATCAGGATTGGTAATATTGAACTGTCTCATAGTTGAAAGAATAAATTCAACCGGGTTTTTAATTTTTGCAGCTCTTATTTCATCTGAATGAAATAGAACTGATTTGAAAAGTGCAGATAGAACCGGTTTGAGTTCATAATTACTTTCGCGAAGTATCTGCGCCATAGTCGAGACACTTGCTTCATCAGGCACAACGTGAACGAATTCAGTATAAAGTTCTCTGCAAAAATATTGAGCTGCCGCTGTCTGTGTAAAAATAATATCAACAACATCATTGTGATTGAAATTACCTGTCTGACCTAAAAAAGTTTTTTGTCCGTCATCAAATCGTGATTCAGTAAAATATGCTTCTAATCCATTAACACGCCAGCCTGTTAAAGCTCTTGCTGCTTCCTGTATATCTGTTTCAGAATAATTGCCAATTCCTAATGTGAATAATTCCATTAACTCACGGGCATAATTTTCATTTGGAGCGCCTTTTCGATTATTGATACCATCCAAGTAAATCAGCATTGCGGGGTCAACTGTTACTGCTTTGGTAAAATCTATAAGATTACCCATCGCATAATCTCTGAAGAGTTTATTCTGCCAGTACATTCTTTGCGGCAGGTTTACTTTTGTCACGTCACTAACAAAATGGTTGTGCCAGAAAAGTACCATTCTCTCTCTAAGTGAATAACCCTGGTTAAGCATAACATAGTACCACCAGTTGATTAATTCTCTGATCCTTTCAGTCCTGTTATCTGTTGAAGTATCATTCACCCAGAAACCCGGAGCCATTGGTTCAGGTTTATCTGCAAGTAATTGGTTATCAACAAATTCATCAAGCGTCATTGACAGAGCAAACTCAATATCATTCAGGTTATAACCAAAAAGTGTTCTTGATAATATGTGCCGCGCTGATGCTTCATCCCACGCGGTAATTTTATTAAAATTATTTCCACTTTTCACTTGAGTGCCTTTATAAATTAGAATTGGATATTACTGTGGTAGCTTGTAATATTTAAGTAAATAATATGCCAAGCAAAAATTGTTTGTAAATAGCAATAAATAAAGATTAAAAATCTTTCCTTGCAGTTCTTACGTGTAATTAGTTCACGGTCGGCTTTATTTTACACCCACAAATACACACCCGTTTTGAGTAAACCTGATCAAAAACTACTTCGATGCAGGAACTTTATGAACGGTTTTGCAGCGTGGACATATAATCTGAGGTTTATTACTTCCAAAACCCGGCGGCAGTTTCAGTTTCATTCCACACGAGCAGGAAATAATTGAATATCCATTTAATTTCATAACGGCGTCACCCGTTACACGCTTGTTTTCTTTATAATCAAAAGTAGTTTCAGCGGATAATGGTGCCCTGCCAACTAACCCCAAACTACTTTCAGATAATGCTGATGAGGGTATAATTTGATTTGATTTCCCTGATACTTTATTAAAAGCTGATTGGTAACTTTTAAAATCTATACCTCCTCCAAGGCTTCTTAATATTTTTATCCTTTCTGAAATCGGCGGATGCGTACTTGAAAGATCAGAAAGTTTCATTCCTTCTTTCTTTAAAGGATTAACTATGTACATCGGAGCAGTAACTTTGTTTGCACTTGGCAGTTCAATTTCATTCGATGAAATCTTTTCTAATGCTGAAGCTAATCCTTCAGGGTATCGTGTAAATCTGACAGCAGAGGCATCAGCAAGATATTCCCGCTTTCTTGATATGGCGAAGTAAAGTAATCTAGCTATGATTGGTGCAAGTATTGCAAACACAATAGCTATTATCATTATAATTATCTGAGCCTGCCCGCTGCTTTTAGATGATCTTGAACCATATCTTTTTCCGCCGCCCATCCATAGCCCGCGCAAAAAAACCTCAGATATAATTACAATACTGCCGAGCATAACGCCTGCAAAGGTCATAAGTAATACATCCCGATTTACAATATGAGCCATTTCATGTGCAATTACTCCCTGCAGTTCATCCCTGTTTAAGCGTGATAACAATCCGGAAGTTACAGCAATAGCACTTTTCTCTGGCTTAACCCCTGTCGCAAAAGCATTGGGAGCTTCTTCATTTATAATATATACTTTAGGCATATATGGTAATGCAGATGCAATTTTCATTTCTTCAACAACATTGAACAATTGAGGATGAATCTGAGGTGTAACTTCTTTTGCATGGCTTATACTTAAAAGAATTGAACTGCCCGAGAAATAACTTACAGCCGATAAAATCGACCAGAGAATTAAGGCAAAGAAAATTCCTATATATCCTCCGTCTTCACCTATATAGGCACCTCCGATAAGATACCCGAGTAAAATCAGAAGGCAGCCCATTACAATAAAAAGGATAATGGATTTACGCTTGTTACTTTTAATCAGTTCCCACATTTAAGGATAACCTGTTTTTATCAGAAACTAACTTTAGGAACTTCTTTTTCTTTTTTGTCTTCTAGTTCAAAGAAAACTTCTTTTACAAATTTGAACATTCCTGCGATGATGTTTGATGGGAACATTTCAATTTTGTTATTATAAAAAAGGACCTGGTCATTATAACTTTGCCGTGAGAATGAAATTTTATTTTCTGTTGATGTAAGTTCTTCCTGAAGTGAAAGAAAATTCTGGTTAGCTTTAAGATCAGGATAATTTTCAACAACAACATTCAACTGACCTAGTGCACCGCTTAACAAACCCTCTGCTTTTGATTTTTCAGCAATTGTTCCGGCACCCATTGCCTGGCTTCTGTATTTTGTAATATTCTCTAATGTATCTCGCTCGTGTTTTACATAACCCTTAACCGTTTCGATTAAGTTTGGTATAAGATCATGTCTTCTTTTTAACTGAACATCAATTTGTGACCAGGCATTTTTAACCTGATTCCTTAATGCAACCAGTGAGTTGTAAATCGAAATTAAATAGAAAACCACGATCACAATTAATACTATCAGTACTATCGCAAATGTCATTGTTCTACTCCGTTATTTATTTTGAAAATTAAAAATATCGTTCAGGAAATTACTAATCTCATTTGAAACCGATTTATCAAGCTTCGATAAAATCAATGACAATTCATTTTTATCAAACCAGATACCATGTTCTTTTTTACAGATGTCCACAAGCAGTTCTTTATCATTCCCATAAAAATATTTATTCATTCTCTTGTTGCATAAAGGACATTTCCTCTTTTTTTCGGTACCCGAATCTGTAATGTGGAAATTCTCAATTATTCCTTCGTGATGTGATTTTCCTGAAAGAAGCTCAAGTTCACCTGAATCAAGCCAGATGCCTGAACATTCCGTACAATAGTCAATTTCAACTTTGTTGAATTCTAAAATTATTAGCTGGTTTTTACACGAAGGACAAATCATTTATTCAGTTTTGTTCAAGTTAAAGCCAAAATCACATTCAATATATAATTAAATTCATTTATAATTAAGAGGCTTTGATCAGGATAAAAACATTTTACATTACGGTAAAAATTACAGTAGAAATGTAACTAAAGGAATTATTTTCTATTGAGAAAAGTATTTATTCATTGAAAGTTGCTAAACATTTCTCCTTCAGATGATTCGGGTTTACATGGGTTTTATTTCGTACCTCACATTAAACGTTTGATTTTATTTAGATTCTGTCCATAGTTCTATTCAATTGTATTCTTTGCTGACTGACAATTAACGGTTTTAGCTAATAAAATAAGCCTTTATTAAATGCAGACTTCATAATAGAAAATCAGTATAAGTCCAGAACAAAAACCATGTTTATAATTTAATTGAACCAAGAATGGAGGAATCGTTATTGAATTTTTGTCGTTTGAATAAACGGTTTGAAATTCTTTAAAAAACAGTATGGCATTGTATATGCTAATACTTCATAAAATTATCAAAAAGAAAAAAAGAATTATTATGGGCAATGAGCAGTTCATTTGACATCTGCAACAGCTTATAATTGAAAATAGTGAAAAAATTATTAGATTAACTAATAATTAATAAAGGAATAGAGGATAAAATGGAACTTGCAAAAATCGCGTTTCTGGAAACTTACTCGGTTGAAAACAATGCCGGAGTTATGGGTGCTATACTTGTAAGTGATGCCGATACCAAACCATTGGAATTCCGCGTTACTGCGCCTATCAAAACCACCAACTTTCAGAAAACACTTTACGGGGATGTTCTTCTTGAACATATTTTGGTTGAACTGATTTCCGTTCCTCTTATAGGCGCAGTAAATGAACAGCTTGATCTTATACTTGTTCGCGACCCTCTCTTTCTTGGTGCAAACAACAAACAGGGAGTCAGAGTTGTAAGAATTTTCAGGGAAGATGAAGACAAAGTAAGAGGCGGCAAAGCTAAAGAAGAAATAAAATCAATGAGCAGCGATTCAGGGAAAATATATATTGAAACTTCCAAAAAATTTGAATCAGAATTACCCGCAATAAGAGACAGGCTTAATGCAATTGCCGAGAACAGAA
>JAEXTA010000074.1 GCA_023453665.1 Bacteroidota bacterium
AAGCTGCATCAGCATCTTTTTTTTCAAGTTCTTCTATTCGCGCTTTAAGTACTTCTATTTCGTTTTTCTGAATTTCACCTGAAGCGGGAATATTAGAATTCATATTTGATTTTGTTACCAAATTGGAATCCTTAAAAATTTGGTTCAGCATAACTCGTCCTCAATCTTAACATAGTTATTTGTGTCCCGCATAAAAACCGGAATGATCAGCTTCCGGAAATTGCAAAGACACAATTCTCCATATTTATTATCGTATAAGGTGGGTAAAGTGTTTAGGGTAAAAAGCCGGGATTTTTAACTTTATCTATTATTATGATTAAATATCTGACCTAATAAAGTCATGATTGAGTTTTTAGTGAATGGTTTTGAAAGATAGTGTGAACACCCGGCTTTAATAAATTCGTTTTTGTCTCCTTCCATTGCAAATGCTGTCAACGCAACAATTGGTTTTCCGGTATAATCAGGAATCTTTCTAATAAGCTTAACAACATCAGTTCCGCTCATACTATTGCCAAGATTAATATCCATTAGTATGCAGTCATAATTATTTTGAGTTGCTAACTCAATAGCCGATACTCCATCAGCACAGGTATGCAATTCAAAGGAATCTTTAAGGTAATACTTTGTCACTTCTGCGCTAATTGAATCATTCTCAACAAGAAGTAATCTTGGTGTATAACCTGAATTGAATGTGAGTGCCTGTTTTTCATCCTTCTTGCTTTTGTCCTGATCGGCTGCGGGATGAGCTACATCTCTGTTAATACAAGGAAAAATAACGGTAAAGGTGGAGCCGGCTCCAACGGTACTTTCCAAAAATATTTTTCCATTCATTATTTCAACAAACTTTTTAGTGAGGGTTAAACCCAACCCTGTGCCTTCAAATTGCCTGTTAAAACCCTCACTTACCTGTCTGAATTCTTCAAATATGATATGTGAATCATTTTTATCAATTCCAATTCCGGTATCAGTCACTTTTATTCTGCAGTGAGGTACATCATTTTCAATGAATGAATCCACTTCCACGACTACACCGCCGGTTAAAGTATATTTTAAAGCATTATTTACAAGATTGTTTATAACCTGTATAAGCAGAGTTTCATCAAGATAAACTTCAACGGGCTGGCTTATAATTTTGGTTACAAGCGAAAGATTTTTTGTGTACGCAAATCCTTCAAAAGCCCTTACGGCAGATTCTGTCACTTTTCCAAGATCAAATTTCTTAAATCTAAGTTCCACACGATTTGCTTCAATGCGTGCAAGGTCAAGCAGAGAATTAAGTGTATCCTGAAGTCTTCTTCCGCTGCTTAAAATCATTTCGGTCATTAATTTCTTTTCTTCTGCATTATCTTCGTTCAGCATCATTTCTGCAAATCCAAGAATTCCTACTAACGGAGTTCTGAGTTCGTGACTCATATTTGCGAGAAAAGTTGATTTAAGTCTGTTCATTTCTTCTGCACGATATTTTGCAGAGATCAGTTCTTCACGTGCTTTTTTCTGTTCTGTAATGTCTGTTGAAACGCCGATGAGTGCTATAGCTCTGCCCTGATCGTCACGGATAACAGAGGTTGAAAGGTGTATATAAAATTCTGTTCCATCCTTTTTAACATTAAGAAGTTCACCGCTCCAGCCGCCTCTTAATGTCTGATTAAGTATATCTGAAGTTATTTCAGGCGGATTATTTACGGAACGCACACGTGAAATTGGGTTATCTTTTAATTCTTCAAGTGTGTAACCATAGGTTTTGACAAAAGCATCATTTAAAAATAAAACCCGGTCTGACATATCAGTAATGCTGACTGATTCACTAATGCTTTTCAACGCATGTGCGAGTAAAGTGATTTTACCTTCAGCACCTTTTCTGTCGGTTATATCCCTGACTATTGCCTGCAAATAGACGTCATTACCAAATTCAACTTTGTTTAGACTTACTTCTGCATCAAACAGTTCGCCATTTAATCGAACGTGCTTCCATTCAAAAAATTGTGGTATTCCGCTCAGAGCCTGGTTGATGAGATTAATTCCCTTTGCATCTGAAAATTTACCATCGGGTTGAAATACGGGGGAGAATTTAAATGGTGATTGTCCAAGAATCTCTTCACGGCTGCAAAGGAATACTTCAAGTGTTCTTTTATTACAATCAACAAATGTGTCATCTTTCATTATGAAGATTGCATCGTTGGCAAAATCAAATAAAGTTTTGTATTTAATTTCGTTTTCGATTAAAATTTTTTCTGCTTTTTTTCTTTCCGTAATGTCTTTAGTGATTGAAAGAATGCACGGCTCATTTTGAATCTTAATAATTTTTGCCGACATCATTCCGGTTTTCAAACTTCCGTCTTTTAATCTGAAAGTAGCTTCAAAATCTTTAACTTCACCTTTTTTCTGCAAAAGTTTTAACAATTCTTCCCGGTCTTTCAGATCGTTCCAGATATTTAATTCAATCGAGGTTTTCCCTATTACCTCTTCTTTTGAATAGCCTGTAAGTTTCATGAAACCGTGATTGATATCGATATATAAACCATCGCTTATACGGTTTATATTTATTGAATCAGGCGAGATATAAAATGCATTAAAAAATTTTTCTTCAGACAAACGAAGTGCATGCTCTTTTGCTTTTCTATGCGTGATATCATCACATACTATAAGAATTTCAATTTTTCCATCTTCATCAGTAAATGCGCACAAATACTCGCGTGCCCATAATGACGCTGAGTTCTTTGGATTAATTCTGATCTCGTGCGAAAACATTTTATTAGGGGTTCTTAAACATTTTCTTAAGTACCCTGATTGAATTTTATGATCTTCAACGTTGAGTAGTTTATTAAAGCTATACCCGATAAGATCATTTGACTTATATTTTAAAACTTTATTAACCTTCGAATTGATACTGAGAATATTGCCGCCGGTATCTACAGCAAAAATCATTAGGGGGTTATTGTCATATAACACCCGAAATCGTGGTTCTTTGCTATCTATAGTTTTATTTTTAGCACCAGGTCCGGATTCTAATTCAGTCAAAGCTAGTGAAGGAATTAAAGATAGTTTACCTTTTTTACCTTGAAGTGAAATGATTTTTGCTTTGACCATCAATTTCTTTTTAGCCGTTAAACGAAGATATGTATTATGTTCTATCGATTTATTTTTCTGTAAAGATTCAGAATTCTTAATTAGCCTTACAAAATTTACCGGGAACAAGTCACTAAGAGCTATTTCCTTTTCTTTAGCTAAATGAGGGTAAATTTTGGAAATGTCAGCTTTTGACTTTGCTGTCAGCTTTGACTCATTTTTATAGAATTCAATAAATAATTTTTTAAACGGATAGGAATCAGTTAATAGTAGTTTATCTGGCATTCATCAGTCCCCGGGGTGAAGAAAAATGTGAGTTAATAACAAAACGCATATTTATAAATCTAAAATCTAAGCATTATCATAAAATCAACCGTTAAATTACAAAATTATTTTAAAATCACTTACAATATTTTTGTAAAAATTCTGCAATTATCTAAGTTTAAATTGCCGTGAAGGATCAGTTGTGGTGTTTTATTCTAACAAAGCCTGAGAGAAATGGTTGAACAATTATAAGCTGATAATACAGTATGATGGAACAAACTACTGCGGCTGGCAAATCCAGGAAAACGCAGTTACTGTTCAGCAAAAAATTTCTGATGCAATTGAAGTTTTACTTTCTGAAAAGGTTAACCTGATTGGTTCAGGAAGAACAGACTCGGGTGTTCATGCTTTAGGCCAATGTTCAAACTTCAGATGTAACCAGGAAATAGACATTTACAGGTTCAAACATTCTCTTAATTCAATACTTCCGTTTGATATTTCTGTTCTGTCGATGAAAAAAGTTGATGTAGATTTTCATGCACGGTTTGATGCCGTAAAGAGAAGTTATCTTTATTTCATAACAAAATATAAATCACCGTTTTATCTGAACTATTCATACTTTTATCATGAAAAAATTGATATCGGATTTTTAAACGTCCTGAGTATGAATTTTTTAGGGGAGCATGACTTTACATCATTTTCCCGTAAAATTTCTGATACAGAAAATAAAATCTGTAATGTAAAATCAGTACGATGGAAAGAGACAAAAGACCTGATATTATTTTATATAGAAGCTGACAGATTTTTACATGGAATGGTAAGAACAATTACCGGAACGCTATTGAAAGCCGCAAAAAATAATTCTGATGGTAAATACATTGAAAAAATATTTGAAGAACGCAATAGAGAATCTGCAGGTGAAGCTGTACCGGCAAAAGGATTATTCCTTTTCAAAGTGAATTATAAAAAAGATTATTGATGCTTCAGTATTTCTATATGAAAATAACACTGTCACTATGACCACAATTCAACTACTAAAGAATATGTAAACAGGAACGATATATAATTTCTTAAAAACAGAACACAAACTGAAAGGCAGTAGCAATGGAATTTTTAGCTGAGTTTCATCCGAAAGTGGTTCACTTTCCTATAGCGTTTACACTTGCATATATTTTATTAGAGACCGTCGGGATAATTTTCAAAAAGGAATTCTTTTCAAAAGCAGCACATTTACTGTTATTCTTTGGAGTGCTCGGAGCACTTGCAGCAGTTTTAACAGGAGAACAAGCCGAAGAGGCGTTTGAATACTGGAATAAACAAAGCAGTGATCTTGTTGAAGCTCACGAACAATTTGCCACATATACACTTTGGTACTTTACTGGTGTTCTTGTACTCCGTACATTTGTAACAATTAAGAAAAAATTTTCCGGAATGCTGAAATATATGTTCCTTGTACTTGCTATAGCCGGAAGCTACCTTATTTATAAAACCGGAGATCTCGGCGGTCAGATGGTTTATAAACATGCTGTAGGAACTGAATATAAAAATAAAATTATGGAAGCCGAAGAATAGAATTGAATAATCGTATTAATTACCTGCCGCTTATTATTTCTGTGATAGTTGTTAATGCGGCGGGTTTTTTATTACGATTTTATGATCTGAACAGTTACGTAATTTTTTTAGGATTCCGTTTTCATATTAGTTTAATTCTTCCGTTTTTCATCTGCATATTCCTCAGCACCACATTCGATTTTAAGAATATCTTTGATACAAAAAAAATTAAAGGCTGGTGGATTTTTCTGTACACCATCCTTGCATTATTTGTTATACTGCTCGCTGGTTACTTATTGTTTAAACTTGATCTGGGTGATCCTGAATATTTTTATGAATTCGGATTATCATCCATTATTGATTTCCCGGTTTATCTCTTCTGGAATTTTCCACAATTAGCTGCACTCTATATAGTTCTAAGACATTTCAGTGATGAAAAAATGGTTTTCGTTAAATCATTTATCCTTTTGCTTTTATTATTTTCATTTGAATTCATTCCTATTAAAGAAAAATCATTTGATCTGATATCGATAATATCTTTTGTTTTCATAATACTGAATGCAGCACTGATTTTAGTTAAATACAAAAGCGTTTACTTGTTCGTGTTGATATTATTTTCGGCTTTATGGCTCAATTTACTCGCATTTGGAAGTGATTCTGAAACCCTCGTTAATTTACTTTTTGCAAGACAGTATAACGGCTGGGAAGGTTTTTTTACAATTGATAAAAAAGTTGTGCAATATGTTTTGCCTGTTCAGTTTCTTATTACGTTATTTTTTTTATCAGTACATCCATTTAGTAAAACACGTAATACTAAATAAACACATTTCGATAGATAAACCATTTTTTGTATTTTTCTCCCGTAAATGAAAATCAGAATGAAAAAAAATCTATTAACACTTTCCTTATTACTTTTATTTATCGCAACAAACATCTCCGCGGCTGATAAAGCACGTGGAGTATTTGTAGCCTTCGGGGTTGGTCCGCGTTTACCTGTATTTGACTTTGCAAATTCAACTGATCTTGGTTATGGATTTAATATCGAATTTTCATATACAGACAATGAATTCATTCCGGTGTTTCTTTTTGCCAGGGTTGGTTATGAACAGTATCCCGGTTCACAGAGTTTTTATCAGGAAAGTGAATATTCAAATCTCTCAACAAATGTTCTTCCGGTTAATTTAGGTGCACGATACTATTTTAAACCCCTGCTTGAAAATGTTGTACTGCTTATGCCGATATTAGAAGTCTCCGCAGGCTATACTTATTATAATAAGCAGCATCAATTTAAAATTGGTTCCAACAGAAGTAATTTTCTTGAAGAAACATCACGCTTTGGTGCTAGTGCAGGAGTGGGATTTTCAATGTTTCTCATGGAGATGATGGCATCTTATAATTATTTCCAATCTAATCAGTTTGTTGCGTTTGATCTGCGCGTACGTATCCCTCTTTTTATTAATTATTAGGAGCTGAAATGTCTTTCAATAATCTTTTAGTCGAAATAAAAAATAAAATAGCTTACGTTACTATTAACAGACCGGATAAACTGAATGCACTGAATATTCAGACAATGTCTGAACTTAAAGATGTTTTCACAAAATTAAATTCTGATAAGAACGTGTACGTTGTGATAATCACAGGATCAGGAGAAAAAGCATTTGTTGCCGGTGCAGATATTTCCGAACTGAGTAAACTTGATGTTGAATCAGCAAAAACATTTGCCCTAAACGGACAGGAAGTTTTTAATATAATTGAAAACCTGAACAAACCTGTAATCGCTGCAGTTAATGGTTTCGCACTAGGCGGCGGATGTGAACTGGCGTTAGCATGTCATATCAGAATTGCTTCAGAGAATGCAAGGTTTGGGCAGCCGGAAGTAAATCTCGGAATAATTCCTGGTTACGGCGGAACACAAAGACTTACAAGATTAATAAACTCAGGCAGAGCAATGGAATATATTTTAACAGGTGATCTGATTGATTCATCAGAAGCATTAAGAATCGGGCTTGTAAATAAAGTATATCCTATTGCTGAATTAATTGTGCAGGCTGCCGGGATGGCAGAAAAGATAATTTCAAAGGGGCAGTTTGCAGTTAAACAGGCTCTAAAATGTGTTACAATCGTGGACGAAGTTAATGGTGCTGAAGGTCTTAATTATGAGGCGGCATCATTTGCATTATGCTGCGGGACAGATGATTTCAAAGAGGGTACAACTGCTTTTCTTGAAAAACGAAAACCGGTTTTTAAGAATGAATGAACAAATTAATTCATTCTGAAAATATGTAATGAAAATTTTTTCCGATAAAAAAAAGTTAATACAGGTTCTTTTTATAAGTGCAATTACTCTTCTTGTAATTGATTTTGCAGCTGGTAAATTATTTGAACCTGTTAAAGAAAAAGATCACATTTCAATTTCACTTCCGGAAGCAGACAGTCTTTTCAAATCCTCACTCAAATCATTGGGAATAGATGAAAAACTTATCAGACTGAAAAAGAAAAAGGGATCGCAGGAAACAAAAGATTACAGAGTGACTGTCCCTGATGATCTGCCAATTCCTTTAATTGTAATGGAAGTAAAAAATAAGTTTGAACAGTCTGATGTTAAAATAAATTTTAATGAAAAAAAGATCGGTGGAAAAACCAATTTAACAATTGCAAATAATGACGATGAAATAATTTTATCATCAGAATTTGATTATGATAAAACAATATTCCGTTCAGGCGGGCATATAGCATTTGTTCTTGAAGGATTTGATAAACTGGATGAGCAGAACATCAGAGTTTTGCTTTCAGCTCCTGAACAATTTGGTATTTTACTTACACCATCAAAGAACAATAAAAAATTAGCAGACAGTTTATCGCGTTACAGAAAAGAATATTTGGTTTTATTCAACGATGACATTACTGAACTTGAGTTTAAGTTATCTGAAAGTTATACACCCAAAAGATTAGATGGCTCATTAAAATCAATTATTGAAAACTTCGGCAGGTCAGTTTGTATAACGATTGATGAACAGTCTGATTTATATAAATCAGAAGTAAATGAATATCTAAAAAAGTATTTTGAATCAAGAAAAATCAGTTTTGTTCTGAAAAAAAGCATGATTCAACCTGAAGGCAGCAGTGCTGACGATAAAATAAAATCATTTGAAGATAAGCTCGATTTACTTTCTTTAGGCGGAACTAAAATATTTTTAATTCGTGCTGATGAATTCCTGTCCTATCTGCCGTCAATTGTAAAGTACAGGAAAGTCGGTTATAAATTTGTAAACCCTTCTGAAGTACTTCAAAGTTTAATTGACTAAACTTGCGTCACGATCAATTTCTACAAGTTCTATCTCCTCAAAATCCCTTAATTGAACTTTAATTTTGTTCAGGTCACCGGCAAGGACATAAACTGACTTTTCTAAATCTATAAATCCGGCAGCCATATTAATTTCTTCAATTGATGTTTTATTTATTTCATCTGCATAACAATTGAAATAATCAAGCTGAAGGTTATGCTTGAACAATACTGCCAGGTTACTGTTCAACTGGTTGTATGTTTCAAAGAATAGCGGAAACTTTTTTACCAGAGTGGATTTTGAGAAATCAACTTCTTCGGCTGTTACTCCTTTTTTAATTCCTGATAATTCAGACAAAATTTCTTTGACCGCTTCTCCGGTGTTGTCGGTATTAACGGATGTTGTTACAACAAAGAACGCAGCGTTTTTCCAATAGTTGATAAGTGATGAAGCTCCGTATGTAAACCCTTTTGCTTCCCGCAGGTTCTGATTTATTCTGCTTGAGTACTGTCCGCCAAGAATAGTGTTCATTATTAATCGTGAATAAAAATTGTAATCTTTTCTGCCGGGGAATTTACAGCCAATTCTTATTTCAGTTTGTGCTGCTTCAGGAAAATCAATCACATATATTTTTTTATCCGTATCAGTGAAATGATATTCCGTTTTTTTAACTCCGGGGGAAGTACTCAAACCACTCATTAGTCTGTTCAATTTATCAGTTATTTCCGGTAAAGTAATATCGCCTGTAACTGCTGTGGAAATGGTTCCTGAATTAATGAATGTTTTATAATAGTCTTTTATATCATTCAACGAAATTTGTTCAATCATTTTATAAACACCTGTAACAGGATATCCGTAAGGAGATTCATTTCCCATTAATTTATTTATAAACCAGGTATCAGCCATATCATCCGGATAATCCTTTTGTTGTGTAACCCTTGTCAATATTCTCTGTTTCTCTCTTTGAAATGATTCTTCACTCAGATGTGGTTTTGTAATGACAGCATTTAAAAGTTCAACTGCTTTATCAAGATGTTCGCTGATTGTCTGAACGGAATAGTAAATATAATCTTCATCACAACTGATACTGAAATTAGCCCCGATAAAATCAAACTCATCATGAAGTTGAAATGCAGAATAACTGCCTGCACCCTCATCAGTTAATGCTGTAAATAAATAAGTCAGGCCTTTTTTCCCTGCCGGATCAAATTTACTTCCGCATTCCGCCATTACAGTTATGTTTATAATCGGAAGGTTGTGTTTTTCAATAAACAAAACAGGTATGCCATTGGAAAGTTTAAATTGTTTTATATCCGGAAAACTAAAATGATTTTCTGCAGTGGGCTGAGGAATTTTACTTCTGTCAATAATCATTTTTTAACCTTTCCGCCTGTTATCTGAAGTTCAAAATATTCATCGGTCAGATAGATTTTTGCCGCATCTTTTATTTCATCAGATGTTATTGATTCAATTTCGTCAAGTTCATACAAGAATTTATTCGGGTCATCCAGATGAAAATTATATGAATTAAACTGTGCGGCAAGGCTGTCAATATTCTGAATTGAATAGATAAATCCTGATCGGCTTACGTTCTTGAATTTTCTGACTTCGTTGTCTGTTACACCGTCAGTCTTGATAGAATTTAATTCTGTAATAATTAATTCTTTAACGTGGTCTGCACTCGTTCCCGGTTTTAATGTTGATACAATATAAAAGTACCCGTCATATTTTCCGGAGAACTGACTTGCATTTACATCCTGCACAAGCTCGTTATCATAAATTAATTTTTTCTGAAGTCTTGAACTTTTTGAACCGCTGAGTATTTCACCAAGAATATCCAATCTTGCATCATATCGCGAAAAGATTTTATTTGTTTTCCACGCCAGATAAATTCTGTCAAGTTGAACATCCTCTTCACGCAAAACCTTTTTGTATTTAAAAGAATGATTTTCAGGTGCAGCCGCAATTTTTTTGTTTTTTGAAAGAGAGTTGATCTCACCGAAATTCTTACTGACAATATCAACAATGTTATCAGGGTAATCACCTGCAATAACCAATGAAGAGTTTGAAGGGCAGTAATATGATTCTGCAAAATCAATTATATCATTGAAAGTAGTTTTTGAAATATCTTCCAGTGAACCAATAACAACAGAATGATATGGATGTCCGGCTGGGAATAAATTTGAATGTATTATTTCCCATGCTAAACCATAAGGCTGGTTATCATAACGCTCAAGTCTTTCGTTGCTGACCACATCAATCTGGTTTTTAAGTTTTACTTCATCAAGAGTTGGAAGAAGATAACCCATTCTGTCGGATTCCATCCACAAAGCAAGTTCAATCTGGTTTGACGGAAGTTTATAATAATAAACTGTTCTGTCAAAACTTGTTGCCCCGTTCATAACTCCACCGGCTTCCTGCACAAGTTTGAACTGCATTCCTTTAGGAATATTTTGTGAACCCTGGAACATCATATGCTCAAAGAGATGTGCAAGTCCTGATTTCCCTTTTACTTCGTTTGCGGATCCAACCTTATAAAGTAAATGAACTGCAACTAATGGTACAGTTGAATCCTTATACAGTATCAGTTCAAGTCCGTTCTTTAAAACATGTTTGGTTCCGGAGAGATGGTCAAATTTCATATTTGTGTACGTTAATAATTTTGAATGTGCAACTTAGCATTTATAATTCAAAATACTGAGTAATGGATTGAAAAATCTTGTATTTATTTGAATTTATTTAAGAACTATTTCTGACTGACTATTAACACAATGTTAATTTTTTAAAATGAAACTTCTTTGCTTGACATGTACAAGGTTTAGCATGATATTTGGCTGTCATTTTTTATAAAACTTCATCTAAAAATGTTCGAAAAAATCTACAAAAAATATCAAATCACTAATCAACAAAATCAATTAATTATCCAGGAGAACACATGAAATTAACGTTTACGAAATTTCATTCTCTGTTAGTTGTACTGTTCACTCTGATGCTGCATAGCAATATGTTTTCACAGGGTGTAACTACTGCTGCAATTAATGGAGTTGTTACAGATCAAAAGGGAGATCCTCTGCCTGCTGCTTCAATAATTATTGAGCACATGCCTTCAGGAACTCAATACGGAACTACTTCAAGAAATGATGGAAAATTTAACCTGCTCGGCTTAAGAACAGGCGGACCTTATACCATTACTGTCTCTTATGTTGGATTTACAACTCAAAAACTTGAACAACAATTTTTAGAATTAGGTCAGACACTAAAAGTTGATTTTATCCTTCCCGAAACTGCTGTTGAATTAAAAGACGTAACTATCATAGCAGAAAAAAATCCGATTCTCAGTGAAGGCAGAACTGGTGCGTCAACTAACGTTTCGAGAGACCAGATCGATAAACTGCCAACAATCTCCAGAAGCTTTGAAGATTATTTTAAACTCTCCCCGTTATTTTCAGGTTCAAATGCTGCAGGAAGAAACAGTAAATACAACAACATTCAAATCGATGGTTCAAATTATAATGATCTTTTTGGCTTAGGCGGAACTACTCCAGGAAGCCAGTCAAGAGTTACACCAATAAGTCTTGATGCTATTGAAGAATTTCAAATTACAATTTCACCTTACGATATAAGACAGGGTGGATTTACCGGTGCCGGTATAAATGCAATAACAAGAAGCGGTACTAATTTTTATCATGGGTCAGGTTTTTATTACGGACGTAACCAGGATTTTGTTGGTAAAAGTCCTGATGAAAAAAAGACAAAACTTGCAGAATTTACAGATTACCAGGCTGGATTCAGAGTAGGCGGACCTATAATTGAAAATAAATTATTCTTCTTTGCTAATGGCGAGATTACAAGATATAAACAGCCGCTTACAAGAACATTTGGTAACCAGAGATTCAGCACAAATGCTTTTACCGTTTCTCTCGATTCTTTGAACCTTTTATCCAATCATTTAAAGAGTGTTTATGGTTATGATCCGGGTGCATGGGATCAAATGAATTTTGAAAGAAAAAGCGATAAAATATTTATGCGTTTTGACTACAACTTAAGTCAGGACCACAAACTTACTGCCAGGTGGAATTATCTGAATGCTGCAGATGATAATACACCATCAAGAGGCAGAGGACTTACGGACATTTATTCTGAGTATGGAAGATATGTAATTGATAATACCACAAACTCAATTGCTATTCAGTTGTCAAGTGTATTCAGCAACAGGTTTTCTAACGAAGTTATTTTGGGTTATGTAAGACAGGTTGATGAACCAACTTACAAAGGCAGTCCGTTCCCAACACTATATATCAGAACTGCTGATACGACAAAAACAGATCGTGGAATTCAAACACTTGTTTTAGGTGCTGAACAATTTCGCCATCAGAATATACTTGAACAGGATGTAATTGAACTGACAGATAATTTTTCTTACTTCACTGGCGAACACACTTTAACTGCCGGATTGAAAATTGAATTCTTCAAATTCAGAAACCTTTTTATACCAGGTAACTTCGGAGTTTATACTTATAACTCGATTGCCGATTTTATCAATAACACAAGACCTGCGGGTTATGAATACCGTTATTCAGCAACCTCTAATCCAACACAGGATGCAAACTGGGGAGCTAATCAGTTAGGATTCTACCTTCAGGATGAATGGGCTGTATCTCCAAGATTCAGACTTACCGCAGGTGTCAGGTTTGACATTCCTATTTATCCGGATGAAGCTAGTTTCAACCCAAGGATTGATACATTCTTTGTTCAACAACGCGGTATGGATATAGGAACAGATAAAGGACCTAAAACAACTGTAAATATTTCTCCAAGAGTTGGATTCAACTGGGCACTTGATGATGACCGAAATACACAGTTACGAGGTGGTGTTGGCGTTTTCTCTGGTCGTTTCCCTGCAGTTTGGGTTTCGAATCAGTACAGCAATACAGGTGTTGACTTCTATACAAACACAACTGCTCCAACAGGATTTATCGCTGATCCATACGGTCAGTTCACCGGTGGTGTAACTACTTTACCAACTGCTGAAGTAAACCTTACTAATCGTAACTTTAAAGCACCTTCAATCGTCAGATCAAATCTTGCTTTAGATCATACTTTACCTTATAACCTGGTATTATCACTTGAAGCTGTTTACTCTGTTACACAGAACGATGTATTTTTCAAGAATATAAATCTGGCTGGTCAGCAGGTGAACAGTGGACTAACACCAAACGGAAAGCTTGTTGGAGAAGATCGTGAAGTTTGGGGAACATATAGTGCGACCAGCAGAAGATTTACAGTCAGCCGTGTCAGTAAT
>JAEXTA010000077.1 GCA_023453665.1 Bacteroidota bacterium
CTTCAGGACAATAACCTGACAGAACAGATTTTCTCCCGGGCACAAAGCAGCCAGTTCTGGAGTACGATGTTTACAACACTGCCTGATCCCGATCTTGTACTGCAGGCTGCCGGCAACTGGGTTGAAACATTCAACAAGATGATGAATGATCCTCACATCTTTGCGGAGTTTGAGAAAAGAAAAGCTTTAACCACATCACTCGATTTTGTTATCAATCGTGGAGCTGCTTCCAAAAAATTTTATGATCTGCTCGAGGCTTATATTAATTCAAACGATCATGAATTATTCAGCTCCGTTGGTAAACATCAGAATGATGAAGAGGATGCTGATATTTACGATCTTATCAATGAAGGTCTTGACGCTGTTCCTTTTGGCTATCAGCCGGTGGAAGTTGTCTGGGAAAAAGTCGGTACATATTTTCTTCCGGTTAAACTCATTGATCGTCCGCATCAATGGTTTCATTTCGATATGAATAACCAGCCGCGATTTAAAAGTAAAGCTTCGCCGGTTGAGGGTGAACTTATACCTGATAAAAAAATATTAATGTTCCGTCACCAGGCACGTTATAATAATCCTTACGGTGTTCGTGTTTTAAGCAAATGCTTCTGGGCATGGACATTCAAACACACTACTGAAAAATGGAAGATACAGTTCCTTGAAAAGTTTGCAACTGTTTTTGCCATCGCTAAACTGCCGCGTGGAAAGGAAAATAAAGAATATCAGAATACACTCGAAGCATTATTTGATATGATCAATAATACTGTCGCTGTTATTCCTGAAGACGGAAGTGTGGAACTGATGGAAGCGGCTGGTAAAGGTTCAACATCAAATATTTTCGATCAGAATATTTCGCTTTATAATTCTGAGATGAGTAAAGCAATCATTACCGTTGAAAGTTTGACCGGAAAGGGTGACGGCGGTTCACGTGCGCGTGATGAGGTTATGGAACGACTTGCTGCCGCTCTTGGTGTTTCTGATAAAAAAATTGTTCTTAAAAAAACAGATCTTCTTTTCAGATGGATTGGTGAAATAAACGGCTTTGGCGCAGCACCCACTTCTGATCTCATTAAACCGGTTGATCATGTAAAGCGTGCAGAACTTGACACAAAACTCAAGGAGCTTGGTGTCGGATTTAAGAAATCACACTTCATCGAAAACTATAATCTGAAAGATCAAGATTTTGATATTCACTCTGAAACAAAACCTGAACCAATAACAGATCCCGTTCAATTCGCTGAATTAGAAAAAACAGATGATCTTAAAAATCTTTTAAATGCGCTTCCTTCAAACACTCTTCAAACAATGATTGAACCATTTATAAATCAAATTAAAAAAGCATTTGAAGAAAGCACAAACTTTGAAGAAGCAATGGAAAAAGCGATTACACTTGTTCCCGGTGTCAGCACCGATCAACTCGAAGAGTTTATTGGAAAACTAAGATTCACATCATTCATCAAAGGCACCGCCGATGCTCAGGACCTTCAACAATAATTATCGCACTTCGATGGCAATGCCACTCAGTGTGACACCAGTCAGTCTGAGCCCGTCGAAGACTGTCACGAGCAACAATGAAACAAATTAACAATTCAACAATGCAATGCCCGACAAAGTAAACTATCTCTTCGCATTCAACCTCACTCCGGAAGATGCCATCACATACTTCCGCACCAAAGGATATGCCTTCTCCTGGAACTGGGAAGATGTCTGGCAGGAAGAACACAGCCACGCATTCACAGTTGCAAAGATGATGCAGCTTGATCTGCTGATGGACACACGAAAGATTGTTGATGAATTCAATGCAGGCAACATCGATTATAAAACCGCATACAAACAGCTTGAGTTTAAACTCCGCGCAAAAGGCTGGTGGGGAAAACAGCAGCAGCTTAATCCAACAACCGGAGAGATGGAAGAAGTACAGCTCGGTTCACCCTGGAGAGTGAAAAGAATTCTTGAAACAAATATGACCGTTGCTCACTCTGCAGCAATGTACGAAACACAAAAGTCACAAGCTTCTTTCGCTCCGTACTGGCAGTACATTGATCAGGATGATGCGCGTGTACGTGTGCTGCATCATAAAGTCGGGACAATATTTAAGAACGCTGTACTCATTCACTCACATCCATTCTGGAATAAATGGTACCCGCCGAATGATTGGGGATGCAGATGTTATGTCCGTCACTACACTTTATTGCAAGTAAAGATTTATGGTTTAACAATTTTGGAAGATATTCCTGATGACATTGGTGAACCCGCACCTGGTTGGGGTTATATTCCCGGTCAATACAAACCAGATCTGTCAAAGTATCCACAGCAATTAATTAACAAAGTTGGCTTGCAGCAATGAGTGAAATCTTCAAACTCGAAATACAGGAAATAAAATTCGACTTCAACAAACCCGCAACCGAACTTTCTTCACAACTTGTACAGGCAATGTATGACAACACAATGCAGACATTCAAAGAAGAAGGTCCCGGGTGGACTCCACTAAAACCCCGAACAAAAAAACAAAGACTGCGTCAGGGTTTTGGAGAAGGTCCGATTCTCGATCGGAGAAGAGCTGTAGGGTTAGGATTACGAGGTTCTATCATTATGTTATCAAATGCAGAGCAGGCAGTTGTTGGTGTACGTCGTGGAATTCCTTATAGCCGCATTCATCAGTTAGGTGGTGTGATTACAAGACATCCTTATTCATCTTCAGTAAGATTACGTACAACTAAATCAGGAAAGCTTGTAAGACAGAAGAATTATAAAAACCTTGCTGTGTTTGGAAAGAAGTCTCATAAACTTGTAAGATCTGTTCGATATACAGTTGCAAAAGCATTCTCAATAAAAATTCCTGCGCGTCCTTATCTCGTATGGTCAGCAAGATTGAAAGATCAGGTTACACAAATTGCAAAGAGTTTTGTTTCAGGAAGAAGGTAGTTAGAAAATCCCGAACAGTTTCAGCAGCGCCCATATTATTATGCAGATCATAACAATAATTCCGAAAGAAAGATAACCATCAATTAATTCTTTAAGCATAATCCCACCTTGATTTGTTTGCCGAATATATGCCATAATTTCAAACAATTCCAATACCATTTAACTGCCGGTTCCGCTTGCTATTCCGCACCCTTAATCTTAGGGTGTACCAGGCAAATAAAATAAAGGATGTAAAAATGAAAATCTCTGAAACATACAAACAACTTAAAAAGACCTGGAATGAAGCTGCATTGAACGGAACAATGAGGGATGCTGAAAATCCTTTGTTTGTTTTTTCAATGACGGATACAGAGTTATTAAAAAAGATTGTAAAAGGTGAGCTTGATGTTACGCAGCTTGCATTGATTGAATTAGAAAATAGAAATGATGCGATAAGAACTTACTATACATACGATGCGAAAGGAAGAAGAATTAAATGTACAATCCCTTATTAAAAAAGGCTGCCCTGAATGCCGGGCAGGAACACTCAGGGCTGGGGTTTTCACCTGGTAACTTTTTATGACCGGCTGCAGTCCGTTCAGTTACCAACCGAAACATAATAAAAAATTACAATTAAAAATATCAAAAAGTTTGTGTGTGTAGGAAGCAGCAGCTAACGATTAAATGTTATTTCAAGCGCAATATCTTTTGTGCTTTTGAATTGACAGTATTCAATGGTATCGCCATCATTAAAATCTCTTATTGCTATTCCATGTGTTGTATTACTATCCTTACAGGCTTTTACTGATTCTTTTTTCGCATCAACTTCAATCCAGACACCAGCCTTTATTTTCCCAATAACTTTTAATTGATAAGTTATCTGAGATTCTCTGATTTTCTTCAATCCAGCGGACAAACATTCTTCACATATTCTTGCGACACCTTCTCCATCAACTTCAAAAATTGCGACCATTGCCTTTTCCTCATTACAATTGGAGCAGATTATATCATCACCTTCATTTAATGTAGCTATTTCAATTTCATAATCCATTTATCCTTACCCTTCATTAAATTATTAATTCAATTATACCGAACGAATTATCTAATATCAACAACTATTCAATTGATCTTTGCGCCACACTGTCGGCTTTAAATCTTTTTTAAGATATAGCGGATGCTTAGGAATTCCGGTTTTACTTAGTTCAAGGTAATGTAATCTGCTTAAATTTTTTTTTAATTCAATAGGCATTGGTTCATTGTTTCCCCAGGCGCAGATCACTGCCGAACACTTTTGAAACATTTCTAATAAACATTTGTAGTTGTCATCACCTATTGGATCATATATTTTTTTAAGCTCCCGTGGATCGGTTGTTCTGTATGCATAAAGATTGCCAACGAACAGCCCGCCATATCCCCATGATTTAGCGTAGTTAATGCACCTTCGAATTGTTGGATCATCTTTGCTTTCATCAGCCGTTGAAGGATTGAGCATAATGAATAATACTTTTGGTAAATCGTCATCCCATATTCTCCACAGTTTGTATCTGTATCTCTTGCAAGATGATATTAAGGCTCCGATGTTCATTATTCACTCCATAAATAAATTTACTCAATCTTCTAATAGAACCCAATCCTCATTAGGCATTTCACATTCGTTAAGCTTCCAGGCTTTTAAATTATCCTTATTCAATCTTTCCGGGTAAAGCGCCAGCATTTCATCATAGTATTTATCCTGCACCATAAACCTCACAGGAAAATACTTTTCAATGTTTAGATTCACAGCTTTCAACTGTCCTTTGGTATGCAGACCAATATTAAAACTTCTGATGGGATGATACTCAAGAGCCTGCAGATGGTCATTGCTGATTCTTAATCCGTTTGTATAAATGTAAGTTGGTTTGAACCATGGAAGCTTAAACAATGTATGAAAAAGTTTGTCCGGATAAAGAAATGGCTCTCCGCCGGTGATGCAGATATTTTTGTATTTATCAAAATCAATCTCACTAAATTTTTTCTTAACAAACTTTGATGAGAATCTTTCCTGCTCATTACAGCAGTAACTGCAGCGCATATTACATTCAAGAAATAATATCAGTCTTATTGTGTCGATCATTTTATTTTGCTCTTGATTGATTCGAAAAAGTTCATGACGTTTTGTGCCGCAGGATTTGAGTATGCATTTTTGATTTTAGCTTCTAACTCATTTAATTCAGAAATACATTTACCACACAGTACAACCGCGTCAGTTTTTATTTTTCCTTTGTTCATTTCACCGACCTCAATCTTGCATCGGTTGCAGTTTAATATTTTGCTCATTTATCTTTTGCCTCCACACATGCAGAACAAAGATCTGTTTCAACCCAGGAACATGGCATGCCGGTTTTTTCTATACATCGAATGCAGTTAGCGTCAGTGCAGCCGCAAACTCTGCATTTTCTTATATCTGTAAACTGAAGCATTGATAAACCTACCAAAGATTCAATCTGAATGTGCTGATCTTTATTATCGTGACTCCAGATATGAAGATCTACTGGCTTGCAATTAGTGAACTGTTTGTTGAGTGTTTCTATGCGGGTTTTAAAGTAGAACAAATAATCCTTGCAGGATTCACCGGCAATTACTTTTCTGTCCTGCTCTCTGAAAAATTCCTGCACAACTTTCTGTAATTTATTTTTGGGTTGATAAAAGCTTCCAAGTTCGATTAAATATTT
>JAEXTA010000084.1 GCA_023453665.1 Bacteroidota bacterium
TTACTTTACTATACTGATGGCAGATGGTTCAAAAAAACTATTATATAATGAGTCTATCGATAGTAGTTTTTCCGGCATTTACTATGAAGTCGGAGTTGACCAGGTTGGTTATGCAATCGTTGAGGAATACGATTATGTAAATAGACTAAGAAAGATTTGGTACAAACCTGGAGATGGGTTGACTTATTATTTTGTTGAAGAAAAAATGATTCTAAATGATCCCAAAGAAAATTATCTTAACGAAAGATATAACACTAAAACAATGTACCTAACTTCCGTGAATAATCAATATGGAGATACATTATTTTTTGATTACAACCCCCGACTTATCGAACGACCAGATCTGGTTTATGGAAGAAAATTATTTTCATCAATACATTTTTCAAGATTTTCATCATTCTATGCGTCTGCAGTCGATTTTTCTGGTGTCGTAGTTCTTAAAGAGCTTCCACTTCTAGTTCTGGAATATATAACAATTGGGGTACCGAACGATTTTCCAAGAACAAATCTAAGAGCATTAAATCTTTATAATAACTGGAATAAAACCAAGTTTTACTATACCATTTCTGAAGAACTTGGAACTGGTTCTAACTGGTATAATACAGCCAGACCTAATGGACTAACAAATTCCAAAAGTAAAATGATATATACAATGACCGATGAGCTTGGTCGAAAACAAAAAATACACTATAAAAAAGAATCGAGAAATTATAGGAAATATACTCAATCTGATCCTATGTTTAGTTATACAATCCCTGCATATTTGATTGATTCAATTCACTATTCAAATAATAAGGTCACATATTTATCATTCATAAATCCAGGTAATGCTGTATATAGCTATTCGATGGGTGAAGGTTATCTAGCTGACGACTATCAATTTTTGAGTGAGACCAAAAGGGATCCAAGAACAAATTTTATGCTTCAAAGAAGAGAGATTTATAAGAAAGATGGAACAGAAAACCTCTTAATCGAACAGGAAAATTATTCATTCGGCTGCGATGACAATCATTTCTTATACTCACCCAAATATCCATATTTACTACTTTGGACTTGCATTGAGAAAAAGAAACCAAATTCAGAGAATGATCTCTCATCACCTGATACCATCAAGGTTAAAAAATACTTTAGTAAAATTCATATTGGAGAAAGAGCTAATGCAATGCATGATTTTACTTCAGTCATAAAATTAACAAAAGAGGTGGCTTCAGCCGTAGAAGGTGGGGAATTAATAAGTTTTGAGAAATTGTATACATACGATCTTGGAACAGAAGTAACCTACCAAACAGATTGGCCTTATTTTACTGGTACCATGTGGTTAAGTTCTACAACCTCCATCTCAAAAAAACAAGGTGTTAGTAACACAGCTACTACGAACTACCACTACGAATTTGGACAGGTGAATTTACCATATCACTGTCAACCCAGATATTATATGACTTCAAAGTTAGAAGTCGATCCGGCGGGGCTATCAAATAAAATATATTATAAAAATTTTATCCCAACCTATAGACTTGATAAATCAAAATATTTTTTCATAGGAAAAATTAAACAAAATAGAATATATAATGGTGCTAATATTCTTTCTTCCTCAGAGAATGATTATTGGATATCGGGAGAAAATATTGGACGACTGAATTGGACAATAAAAAATGATCATCTTCCAAATGAGCGGAAAGAGCAAACAACGTATAGTTATTTTAATAGTGGGATCAGCAGATATACAGGGTGTATTAACACAGTACATTTGCCAAATATATACAAAGGTTTCTTGAAATCTGTTACTCTGGATGGTGGAATTAGAATTGAATATGAATATGATATCCCGATGAATGTTGATTCAACAATTTATGATCAAGGTGGGTATATGCACATATATGAAAATGGGGAGATTGTTGATTCAATTTATTTTCCTCCCAGATATAAATATCGATACTCTTGGCCTATTCAAGCGAAATTACTCAGAACGGATAATACCGTACTGGACTCAGCGTTTGAGGCTTATATTCAACCATTTCAGAAGGCCCCTGTAAAAAGAAGTTATATTTATAACAATGACCAAGATACTATTGTAAATTATTCAGTTATTGATGATAAAAATAATTTGAGATTCGAATTAAATTCAAATGGATTTGCTTCTGAATTTGAATATGATGTATTAGGACGGCTAATACATGTTAAATTACCAGGTTGTTATGAACCTGAAGGAGTAAATCGTTACACTCAGACAATTGTAAAGTATGATAATAATTATACTTTAACTCGCAATCTTGCAATCACAAGTACAGGAATTGTTACTGGAAGTTGTAATACCAATGCACGGATTTTCAGTTATGGTAATACAGGAACAATTGAGACTGAAAAGCCGATTGGCGAAGATTCTGAAAATGATGAAGGTGAACAGGGAGATAATCCAGTGGGCGGAGGTGGTGGTGGTGGCCCTCAACTACCAAATCCGGATCAATACTATTATATATTCTTGCCAGAGATGATCCCAACACACAATATTCAAAATATTATCAATGCAAAATTGTTTCTGCAAACCCGTCATTCAAATATCTCGGAGGGGCAGTTACCAAATTTTGAAGTATATGCAGTTACCCAAGCTTACAATGAGGGATATACTAACTATCAAACCGAAGGCCCTATTACGATAGAATTTTTAGAAAACTCATTACTAGAAATAAATGTTGCATCATTGCTTTTAACTTTAAAAAATGAAAATAAATCCCTTTATGGATTTAAATTTGTCGCCGATGGTGTATGGCAGACTAACGAAGACCGTAAATTGTTTTATTTTTCTGAGACTACATTTCCAACACTATCATTAAATGTCGATATTTTGGTGAACCTACCAGGTAACCTGAGCTATAATTATGTCTACGATGATATAAATAATAAAGTTTTAATTAATAAATCTGTAGACTTAAATACTCTTTCAACAGTTATATGCAATATTGTAGATCACTATGACGTTCGTGGAAATCTTATTAAATCTGAGGTCAAAAATGATGCTGGTGTATTTGAAACCAAATCAACAATGACATACAACTATCTTGGACTCAACTCAAAAGTCACAGATGCAGAAAACCGAAACCTGTATAATAAATATGATTATTTCTCAAGAGCTAAAGAAACACGTATGATCACCGATGATGCAGGAGCACCTAAAATCAAATATGAATATAGTCCAATTAATCACTCCACTGAATTTGAAAGACAGACAATCATTGATGAGTCTAACAATAAAAGCGAGAAGATTCTGGATAAAACAGGAAAAGTATTGAGAGAAATCAGATACGATAATGAAACGCCATTTATAACGACTTATACTTATAATTCACTTCAACAATTAGCTTCTGTAACAACTCCGAACAATAAAAATGTAAATTATTATTATGATGATCTTGGAAACATATCGAAGAAAGTTGACCCAAATTCGGGGACGGTACAATTTAAATATGATAGATTTAATCAATTAAGATTTGAGGTACAGAATAGTCAGCTTTTGTCAACGGATTCAATGATCTTCAATAAATATGATGTTTTTAGGAGACTACAAATTCGAGGAATAGTAGAAGATACAGAAATATTCACTCAACTAAATCCCGATTTATCTTACGGATTCGAAAATGATACGTCCAAATACCTCACTGTAAATATGTACGATAATTATGAAAACACAGGTGTATTTATTCATATTACAAACCCACCTCCATCTCTTAACTATTTAAGGAATCATGGGAATCACAAGGGAAGACTTGTAGCAACTGCATTCCGGAACCGATTAGGAGATCAATGGAGTTTCAAAGTATATAGTTATGATGCATTAGGCAGGATAGATGATTTATGGATAAAGTTTGAAAATCAGAACTGGAAATGGATAAGAAACGAGTATGATCATGCGGGCAACTTAATCAAGCAATGTATTGAAGGTGATATGTACTATTGGTACGATTATGATTCTCAGGGAAGATTGAAGGAAGTACGGACGAGCATTCATAATAACAAATCAACAGCCAAGCTCGAAGCTGTTTATACTTACAACAAGGATAATAAAATATCAAGATTAATATTCAGTGATCTTCAGACTACGCAGGATAAACTTAACTACATATATGACAATAGAGGAAGACTAATTAATATTTCAAATTTATATAATTATACTGATGGTGAAATATTAATCAGAGATTACCCCCGATTTATCGAAGGTTTAACATATTATCCGAATGGTAATATTGAATATCAATATCTGAAAAATACCGGGATACCGAATTCTCAGGATTTAATGTTTAATTATATTTATGATGGTTTGAACAGGCTGATCACCACTAAAAACTTTGGCAGCAATTATGAATGGTACACATATGATCCTGATGGAAATTTTATTACCAAAACAAGATCTGGAAAACATATGATATACACACCTTTTCCAGGTACAGATAGGTTACAAAAAGTTGATATAGGCGGAGTAGATAAGAACTACCAATATGATAGCAGGGGAAATGTAATTAGTGATGGATTAAGACAAATAAGTTCCATAAGTTATGACAGAAGAAATTTACCGTTGTCTATGACGACAACAAACGGAGCAAATTTTAAGTACAAATATGATGACAACGGAAACAGGTTATTGAAACAAGCAAATGGTGTAAAAGAGTTTTATCTGAGAGATCATACAGGAAAAGAATTGGCAGTGTATGATTTAAACACATTAAGAATTAAAATGGCTAACTTGTATGGTAATGGATTATTGGGAAAAGCCAATGTGACATGGGACAGTGTTTTAACACCCGACAATGAGGGAGGCTATTATTATGCAATTTCACGAACAGATGAACGCCACTATTATATAAAGGATCATCTCGGAAATATCAGAATTGTGTTAGATAAAGATGGAGAAGTAGTAAGTGCGCAGGACTATTATCCTTTCGGAGAAATTATTTCGAGCAGAAGTTATGTAACAGGTGCAAGCACCAACGACAAATATAAGTTTACCGAAAAAGAACGTGACACAGAAACCAACTACGATTACTTCGGTGCAAGGTATTACGACAGCGAACTTGGGAGGTGGCTGCAAGTTGACCCACTTGCTGATAAGTACTTGGGGTGGAGTCCGTATAATTATACGATGAATGATCCATTAGGTTACATAGATCCTAACGGAAAGGAGATTTGGATAGTGGGTGAAAGGGATGAAGAAGGAGATGCAAAATCAAAATATCAGTATATGAACGGAGAATTATATGATGAAAAAGGGAAAATTTATAAAGGTAATAATAAATATTTAAATTTCGTTAAGAACGTTCTTAACAATTTGCTTTCTATGAAAAGCAAGAAAATTACAGATGTAATTAAAAAATTAGAAAAAAGTGATCTTAAACATGAAATATCAGATACTCCCTCTGGTCATACTAGTACACAATCAGAATGGGGTGAAAAATCTAATGAAGGTATCCCAAAAGGAAGCTATATATGGTTCGATATCTCTGGATTAGTAGATCAAGGAGACATTGGAAGTAGTTTTGAGGTATCATTAGGTCACGAGCTATATCATTCTTATGACTTTGATCAAGGTAATATGAAAGGATATTTGAATTATACTACGAAGCCGCATGCAAAACGACCACATGAAACTCGAGCAGTCATATTTGAAAATATTATCCGAAATCTTCAGCCAGGATTGAAACAAAGAACAGAAGAGGGTGGTATAAAATATGACTTCAATAATACCCGAATCAGGAAGTAAAATGAGAAAAATTATTTTAGCTGGGTCGTTAATAATGAATCTATTCTTGAATTGTAATTCTGAAATTATGCAAAACGAAGATTTTTTACTCAAAATTTCCTCAGGTTATTTTATTTATAACTATTACGTTGTAATTCCAGTTAAATTATTAAACAAAAGTGAATTAATAATTACTGAAATTTGGTCGGTGTATGATGACATTTTTAGAGTATATAGACCGGAAAGATATTTATCCTTCTCAAAATTTTTTATAGATCTATTAAATAATAAAATCTCCGTTCATTTAGAAAACTATTCCATAAGATATACAAAAGTAGTAAATACAGAAATTAGTGAAGAGTATTCCAAGAATGGCATTACCTATATATTAGCTGAATATTTTATAGAGTATGGTCCAAATAAATTTAAATACAAATCTGAATATTCCTCAAATCAAAAAAGTGATCTCATTCGGATTATGTTTGAAAATAAATTTCTTATTGTTGAAGATGATATTAATGCATGCACTTTATTTGCTAAATACTTTGGTAAATAGTCATTTTCTTATATCGTCAAATCAACATTTATTTCCGTAGAACTACGTAGATAAAAATCACGTAGTTCTACTGATTCCTTAAACCCGCCAAATAACTAACATACCACCAGTAATTTTAGAAACATTAATTAACTGGTGCAGTGTGTTCAATAAAATACCACATAAAGAAATTGTAGAGTTTACAAGAGTGCTAAGCCTTTTGTTGTACTCAAGGGTTTCTATTATCCAGGCATTTGAGTTAATACATAAACAAACAAAAAATGAAAAGTTAAAAAGTATTGTAAAGAGTATTCTCAAGGATATTAAAAGCGGGTCTTCACTTTCAAAAAGTTTTGCAAAGTACCCCAATGTATTTACGGATATTTTTATAGCCAACTTAAAAGTCGGAGAAGAAACCGGAGAAATAGCTGAAGTAATTGGCGAGTACTCGTTATTCCTTCAAAAGATGCAAAGCTTAAAAGGGAAAATATTGCAGGCAATACGTTACCCGGTTATGGTGCTGGTGATTGCTCTCGGTGTTGTAGTCTTTATGCTTGTTTTCATTATCCCGACTTTTGAAACACTTTTCCAATCCGTTAAAGCAGAACTTCCCGGCATTACACAGTTTTTATTAATTCTGAGCAGAGGGCTTGTCGGCAATAGCACACTTTTGTTTTTCATCTTAATAACAAGCTCGATAGTAATTTATTTTGGAAGCAAGAGTGATTCATTTCAAAAAAATATTGTCGATAAAACTTTAGTAAAACTCCCGGTAGTATCGAAAATGTATGTTGCAAATCTGCTTGCAAGGTTTTCATTAAGTATGGCAATATTACTCAAGAGCAGGGTTGGCTTAGTGGAATCGCTGAAGATTTCTAAAAACATTACATCAAATCACCTTTTCAGAAATCAAATCGATCATCTGCTTAAAAAAACAATTAAAGGAGAAACACTCTCATCTAATGTAAAGGCTTCACTATTCTTTGATCCAACATTTACCAGGCTGTTAGCTGCAGGTGAAGAGAGCGCGGAACTCGACAAAGTTTTTTTACAGATGAGCAACTACTACAGCAATGAGTTCGACCACTACCTGGATAATGTAACATCACTGCTTGAACCCGCACTCATTTTAATAGTAGGCGGAATCGTCGCGGTAATCCTAATTGGATTATACCTGCCAATGTTTGAAATAATAAATTATTTCGGAGTATGATATGTTAAAAAGAATCTTAAAAGCACAAGACGGATTTTCAATCACAGAACTGCTTGTTGTGCTTGTTATAATAGGTGTGTTAGTCTTACTTGCTCTTCCAAGATTAATGCCAGTAGTAACAAAAGCAAAAACCACTGAAGCGAAACTCAGTCTTAAGCAGGTTTATATGCTTCAGAAGTCTTACAAATTTGAATACGACAAATACTCATCCAACCTGAATGAAATTGGATTTGAACAGGAAAAGTTTGTTGAGGAAGGTGGTTCAGCACGTTACAGAATTGAACTGGTTGAAAGTGAATTGAATAGTTTTAAGGCAACAGCTACATCAACAGTAGATTTTGATAATGACGGTACATTCAATGTGTGGGAAGTAAATCAGGATGGACAAATTAAGGAAGTGGTGCCGGATTAACCTCACCTAATGAGGTTGTCCCCTTAGTCTTCTTTTGTCAACCTGATGGCACTGCCATTCAGGTTCTGATTTATTTACACAGTCGAAGTTTTAGATTCCGAAATAAATTCGGAATGACACTTTTGAGTCAGACCCTTAGGGGTGAGTCCATTTGAAATTATTAAATAGCAGGAACTTATATGAAAACACAAATAGTAATTTTCACTGTACTTGTTTTAATGATAGGTTGTTCTCCATCTAAAGATGTTATGATATTGAAAGAGTTTAATGGAGATGGAATTGCAGTAATAAATTTTTCAACACAGGGTTCGTTTATGGAATCAAGTATTGGCAAAAACGCTGCCGACAGATTAACAGATGCTTTTTTTCTTAAGACAAATCTCAGAGTGATTGACCGCTCAAAAATAAATGATGCGCTCATTGATATGGAGATTAAAACTCCGGAAACACTTTCAAAAGAACAACTATTAAAAATCGGTCAAAGGTTAAATGCAAACTATGTTGTTCTTGGTAGAATAATCCAAACCTCAGAAAGTAATTTGATTTCAACAACAAGTGATATGGGTTTGTATATAAGTTTCAGAATTATATCAACTGCTAATTCAGATGTTGTTGGTATGGCTTCTTACAATACAACGTATAAAACTGATCTATTTAAGGAACTTGACCAGGCAATGATTAAACTAGCAGAAGAAATAGAATTATGACAGAGATTCTAATTGTCACATTGTTTTCACTGGCTTTAGGAAGTTTTGGCAACAATGTCATCTCATATTTTATTTCACACAATGGATTTGACTTAAATCGTTCAACCTGTTTATGTGGTGAAAAAAAGCTGAAGGTAATTGAATTGATTCCGGTTTTATCATTCCTGTTTCAAAAAGGCAAATGCACTTTATGTACAAAGAGAATTCCGATTCGTTATTTATTCGTTGAGTTGTGCTCTCTGATTCTCGGTTTACTAATTATTTATAACTATGGATTCTCACTTCTGGCTCTAATTAGTTTTTTAATATTCTATGTTTTGCTTTTAATCAGTGTTATAGATTTTTACAAATATATAATCCCGAATAAACTCACTTCAGTTTTAATCATCCTTGTTACAACTTATTTGATTGTCAACTCTGAAAATATATTGGAGAGGTCGATTCTATCCGGACTAATTCTTTTCACTTTTTTAGTAATTCAATATTTATTTGAACGACTAAAACGGAAAGAGGCAATTGGTGCGGGTGATATAAAACTAATTTTTGTTTTGTCTTTATTACTTGAGACACCGGATTCTTTAATAGCGATATGGCTCTCAAGCATGATAGCACTCATAATGGTGACCGCATCTAAATTATTTTATGATAAAAACATTCGACATGAGAAAGTTCCATTCGGATTATTCCTATCCATAGGTTTTTTTATAGTATTCATATTAAATATAAAATATGAATTAACCGGATTACAACACATAGCAGAGTTAATATGGCAATAGATCTTAAAATTGAAGATGAAGCGGTAAAGAAAATAAGTGCACAGCAGGCATTTGACTGGAATATTTTACCAATAAAAATTGAAAACAACTTTTTGCAGATAGGTACTTCATTTCCTGGTGATAAAAAGCTTATAGAGGATATTTCATTTTTTACAGGGCTAAAAATTAAAACTCTGAAATTATCTTCTGAAATTATTGTTGAATATTTGAAAAAGATTTATGGTGACGATCCCGCAATAAATAAAGATAATAGTCAGCAATCCAAAAATCTTCAAAACGAACATTCTAATGTTGAACTGATCAACAAACTTATTGAAGAAGCAATCGAAAATTCAGTAAGTGATATCCACTTTGAATCATTTGAAAATAATTATAGAGTACGGTTTCGTATTGATGGCCATTTAAGAGAAGTGATGAACCTGCCAATCCAGAGAAGTGCTCAGATAAGCAGCCGTGTGAAAATTATGGCTGGACTGGATATTTCAGAAAAAAGAAAACCGCAGGATGGGAAGATTAAGTATAAACTAAAATCAAATGATGTTGATATCCGTGTTTCAACTTTACCAACAAACTTCGGTGAAAAAACAGTTCTCAGAATATTGGATAAATCACATCTTGAATTGGATATTGAAAAATTAGGACTATTCGATGACCAACTTCGTATTATTAAAAAAAATCTGGAACGTCCTTATGGAATGATACTAGTTACAGGTCCGACAGGTAGTGGAAAGACAACCTCACTATACTCATTCTTACAAAATATTCACAGAATTGATAAAAATATTTTGACTGTCGAAGATCCAATCGAGTATAACCTTTATGGAATCAACCAGTGTAATGTCAAACCGGATATTGGTTTTAATTTTGCATCTGCCTTGCGGTCTTTTTTAAGGCAGGACCCGGACATTATAATGGTTGGAGAGATAAGGGATAGGGAAACTGCAGATATTGCTGTCAGAGCAGCATTAACGGGGCACCTTGTTTTCAGTACACTTCATACGAATGATTCCAGTTCTGCTATTACCAGATTGATTGATATGGGAGTCGATTCGTTCCTGGTTGCCGCATCGGTTAAACTGATTATAGCTCAGCGTCTAATCCGAAAATTGTGCAATTGTAAAATCAGAACAAATTCTTCGGGTAATGGATCGCAGTCTCAACTCTATGTAAAATGTGGTTGTGTTGAATGTGGGCAGACAGGTTACAAAGGAAGAACTGCATTATTCGAGGTACTTGAAATAACAGATGAAATATCAGAAATGATTTCCGTTGATGCATCAATCTCACAAATAAAAAACAGAGCCCTTGAAAAAGGATTTTTAACTTTGAGACAATCAGGGCTTAAAAAAATTCAGTTGGGAATTACAACAAATGAAGAAGTTATCAGAGAAACTACACTTTAAATTTCCTGTTCAACTTTTGTTGGTTCTGCTTATAGCAAACTATACAGATAACTTTGCGCAACAGGATGTTTTACCACCGAATAGCGCATCAGTTATTAATGCAATCAACATTAAGGATACAGATATAAGAGATATTTATCGATCAATAGCTCTTGAATACGAAACAAATATTGTAGTAGAGAATGATATAAATAAACGGGTGTCCGTTTCACTATTTAATATAAATGTCTTTGATGCGATAAAAATTATCGCTGAGGATAACGGGCTTGAATTTAAATCTGATAACCAGAGATTTTTTATCTCTAATAAAAAAACTATACCACCGCATCCACAAGAAACAGGAATACCGGTTGTAGAATATGTTCGCGAAAAATTATCTGTTGAACTTTCAAACTCTGAACTTAAGGATTTCATAGATATACTCAGAGAAAAAACCAAACGTAATTTTTTACTTACACCCGGTACAGGTGGAAAAATATCTGGTGTACTAATGAATGTTGAACTGGAAACAGGTTTGACTAACCTTTTAGGTAATAATGGGTATTATTTAATAAATAAAGATTCCATCTATTACGTTTCGCGGTCAGCATACTATTCAAGTCTTGAAACCTCAAATGATCTGAGCAAAAAACCTTACTGGGTCAGCGCACAAACAAACCTTGTAACTTTAGATGTTACGCAGGCTGATCTTGGCAGAGTACTGAACGATTTATCTAACCAGTTAAGTTTACAGGTGATAAAACTTGCAGAGCCTAATTCATTAGTAACTGTAAAATGCAAAGATGTATCGATTAAAACAGCGTTGGATTATCTATTTAAGGGAACAGAGTTCACATATAAAAATGAAAAAGGTGTTTACCTGATTGGGAATAAATCAAGCAGGGGATTAGAAGAAACAAAACTTGCATATCTTAATTATTTAAGAGCGGACCAGATAAAAGAAAAAATTCCGGCTTCAATAATTCAGAATGTAAATGTCAGCGTTTCTGTGGAACATAATGCTTTGGTGTTAAGTGGGTCAAACGAAAATATAAATGTTATTGAAGACTTTGTTCAAAAAATTGATCAACCTGTACCGATGGTTCTAATTGAAGCTTTAGTGGTTGACTATAATCTTGACAATATAAAATCCTTCGGGATAAGTGCGGGAATAGGAGACTCTACAAAACTTAGTCGAAGTGACAAATGGTTTCCAGGTGTTGATGTAACTGCCAGCGGAAAAAAAATAAATAATATATTAAATGACATAGGAACACTTTCAATCTTTGGAGAAAATGTTGATGTAGGCAAATTAGGTAAGCTGCCTGATAACTTTTATCTGAATATAAAAGCGATGGAGCAGAATGATTTGGCAAATATAAAATCTAAGCCAATTCTATCGACACTAAACGGGCATACAGCGTCCCTGAAAATTGGTACTGTCCAAAATTACATTTTTAAAGAAATTGTTCCGATTGTGAATGCAGTGAACTCTACATTTATTGAAAAAGAAAGAATTGAAAAGATTGAAGCAATTATTTCATTCGAGATTACTCCCTATGTTGGAAACAATGGCGAACTTACACTTGAAATTAAACCAAATTTCGAAACACCCGTTGGAAGTTTCTCCCCTGATAAAGATCAGATCCCCGCGATTAACACCAGATCTTTTGTATCAACTGTCAGACTAAAAGATGGAGAGACTATAGTATTAGGAGGAGTAGTTCAGGAATCTGAAATAAACAATGAGGAAAAATTTCCGATTCTCGGTGATATTCCATTCTTTGGTGATTTTTTTACTAATCACGAAAAATCTATTAGAAAAGGAGAGTTAATGATTTACCTGACACCAAGAATTTTTTATGGTGATGAATTAACTTTAAATAACAGGCGAAGTGACTAGCAAAATGTCAACCACAAAACTTAGATCGTTTATCAACGGAATTAGTTCATTAAGATTTCTAGGGATTAAAAATTATGTGATCATTGATATCAATGAACATCATGCGAATGTTGGGTTGATTAAGATCAGCGATACGTCATTAAAATCAATATACTCAAGGCAGATTCCTCAATACAAAATCATCTCTTCCCGGTTTTGTGAATTAAATGAGGGTGGTCAGTACCTGCAGAGAGAATTAAAGTTGCTTTATGAACATAATAAAATAAAAAACTCTGCGTTAGTACTTAGTGTTAACAAGTATAAATATTTTACGATTTCGTTACCTAAAGATCGTGATGAAGAATTTAGTGTTGAAGAGTTAATCAGAAAACAATTACCGGCTAATCTTATCACTAAAGAATTTATCATGGATTTTCTACTTATTTCATATGAAGAATCAGTCGAAAATTATCTCGTTACAATTACCCGCAGGCAGGATATTGAAAAATACCTGGAGCTTATTCCAAAGGAATTAACACAAATTACTTTCGTCATACCTTTTATATTTTCATTTGCTTCTCAAAACATTGAACATAAAAAAAATGAATCTTTAATAGAGATTCACAATGAAAGAATTGTATACTATTCAATAGATCGACAACAAAAAATAAATGAAATAGAGTATTATCTGAACCAGGAGAATGTTGTTTCGGAGGAAGAAACCAAATCACAGTTAGTTATAACAATTAAAACAATACTGGAAAACCAGGTTGGTTTTATTCGCGACGATATTGAGAGCTCATCAAGATTCTTTATCCAGACTAGTTTAGAACACAGCATGCTCGCGGATAAAGTTATGAGACAAGTAGACATTGAAGAAGAGAACAAGATTGATTACAAAATTAGTCAGAACTTTAAAATCGGGATGATAGTCTCATCTTTATTCAACGATACAGTTTTTAATTTCGATTTTTCAAAACACTTTAAACAGGACAAACAATTTGATATTGAGAGAGTAATTACAACAAAAATATTAATAATGTCCTTTTCAATTTTGCTGCTGTCACTCCTGTTGTTGAATGGAATAAATATGTTAACAGACAATGAACTATCTGAACTTGCATATCAGACTCAAACTAACAAGGAACTCGAATTAAACATTAAAAAGACAGTTGAAAAAAACGAGCAATTAAAATCTGATTTAATTTCACTTAACAAATTCAAAAATAAAAATGAAACAACCTCCAGTGTATTAAGGATACTATCTGAGTGCAGTTTAGATGAAATGAATTTGACTGAGTTAAAACTAAATAAAAACAATTCCGGCAATTATGATGTGAAACTTAGCGGTGAATCAAACTCAAAGGAAGTAGTGATAAACTACATCCGCAACCTTGAAGGCATTTCAAAACTGAATAAGGTTGAACTTATTTTATTAGATAAAAAGAAACCATCGTTTGATAAGAAACAAACTTCAAGTTATCCATTCATATTCGCAGTAAACTTAATTTATAATGCAAATAAGAACTCCTAAATATAAAAATACCGCAATGCTGACATTGTTCCTATTTGTTATGATTATGTTGCTTGAGGTGATTCCCGGTTATTATCAACTTATGGAAGCAATATATTCCATTGTCATTCAAAAGTATTCAGGTGAAAATCATAAAAAAATGGAATCTGAATTACTACAACTCACTGAAAATCAAAACAAACTTAAAAGAGTTTTTTATGGGGAGTTTACCAGCACTTCAGAGAAAAATAGTTTCTCCAACACTTTGGAAAAGTTTAACGTAAGAGAAGATGAATTTAAAATTTCAATTAATTCAATCATACCTGTGAAAAAGTTGAAGAAGGGTCGACTAAGTTTTCAAAGAGTTAATATTGCTTTTATAAGTGATTATGAAAATTCATTCAATTACTGCAGGTGGCTGGAATTGAAAAGCCCCTCACTTGATTTTGAGGAATTGACAATTTCAAAACAAAAGAATTCGGATGAGTTGCAAACAAACATTGTGATCGATGTTCTCTATTCAGGAACCGACTGATGAATAAAAAAATAAATATCCCTTTAACACTTATCACAATTTTTATCTGGGGATTTATACTTTATAATTTTACTGAGGCTCTGTGGCTAAATGCTGAACCGGAAGAAGTAAAAATTGAAGACGGAATTATTTCTCAGAATGTTGAAAAGAAAAATGAAAGCGATGATGAATTTCAGTTTCATTATCTTGAAAAAGATCCATTTAATTCAAAAGTAAATAAAACTTTCGAAATTAATTCCGATATCGTTCCAACAAAACCTCCCGAAGTTAAACGGGAAAACAGAATTAACTTTACCGTAACCGGTATTGTGATCAACGGTGATAATAAAAATATTGTATTAAATGATGAAACAAATTCTAATGTAGTTTTCCTAAAAGAAGGACAGTCGTACCAGGGTTTTAAAATTGTTAAAGTAACAAAACAGGAAGTTGAACTCTTACATATTAATTCCGGAGACAAAATAATAGCACCACTTAAATAGCACCAGCGCACTTTTTCATTTCAGTCTCATTCAACAAAAATTTAGTTATCCGTAAAACTACGTACATCAAAATCACGTAGTTCTACTGATTCATTTAAGTCTGCATTCTGTTACGTTTATTTCCAAAATACGATTATTTAAATGTATCCCATTTGAGGTGAAGGATGATCAAAAATATTTTTTCTACTGCCATCATTATTTTATTAACCCCGTTTATGTTTTTACAGTCACAATCATATGTGCCGCAAAGTACGGGTGAAAAATTTAATGAAAGAGGTTATGTCAAGAGTACAAGTAAAAGTTTAACAAATAATGAGATTGTGTCAGACTATGATGGGAATCTAAGTGTAGTATATTCATCTCCGGTCAAAGCACCAAACGGAATGGGTGGTGACCTTACTATTACATACAATGCTAATGTTGAACATAGAATGTTTCTCGATGACGATATCCAATGGGAAAACAATTTTGGTTATCCTGTGAATGCCCCAGAGTGGATTATTGGTTTTAAAGGATTTGCACTTCAGACTTTAAATTTTGAAGCCAACTTTTATTCACATAAACTAAACCAACCTGAGAATATTTCAGATATGATCGGAGAGGAAATTCCTTTATTGATCCCCGGATATAGCTTTACCAATTGTGTTGGCTCAAGTACCGATGGATTACCACCAGAATTTCCATTTACGGACTATATTACACTTTTAATGGCTGATGGTTCAACGACCACTTTAACCAATTCAAGTAGCGGCAGGACAGGGTTGTATGTCTCGAATTCACTTGATGATTACACGCATGCTGTGGTGCAAAATATGACGAGTTTTCTTAGAAAAATGTACTTGAAAAAAGGGGACGGACTTGTATATTATTTTGAAGAGGATACAGCAAGATTTTATGATCGTACACTTTTTGATGCGACTAGAGATCCCAGAATAATGTATCTTAAGAAAGTCTGGTCCAATAATGGTGATACGCTCCAATTTAATTATGCATACTCAATGGATCAATTGAACTATGTGAATGGTCATGATTATGGTAGGAAATTATTTACCGGGATGTTTACAACAAAGGGAAGTACATTCGTCGGCGCTGATTTTTATTTTGACTATGTCACAGTTGATCTATTTGGGACTGCAAATTTACGCCAATTGAAAATTCATAATCTATCATCTGGTGATTATTTCTGTCTAAATCTATTATGGGATGCAAGTACTGGTTCAGCCTGGTTTAGCCCCAATCGAGCCAATGTTAGTGTTTACAATTCTAAAATAAAACAGGTGGAAGCAATAATAGATCAAATTGGTAGGCGAGATCAATTTCATTATGAAAAGAGCACAAAGAAATTTGAAGATTTTGACAATGGAGATCTATTTAGCTTTCAAGCACCTCTTTACGCGCTAACTACTATTAATTACGACAATGGGAAAAAAACAGAATTTCACTATCTGGATCATGTGCCTGACCTACCATTCAAATTTAAATCTCCAAATTTCACTGCGTTTTATTCTAATTTTCATAATCAAACTCAGCGGGATAAAGAAACTAATCTGATGATGGACTCCATATGTAGATTTAATAAATTTGACAATACTATGACAAAATTCCAGACGGTTAGGTATATGTATGGTTGCCCACAGGGTTTTTATAATTCATCATATACAAAGGTACAAAATATTTGGACTGAAACAATAACCACAACGAACGACTTAAGTGACAATTCATCTCCATCTTCCATTTCCAGCACCAAATTTTTTGCAAAATATACTGCTGGATTCGCAATTAACTGGAATATGGATTTTACATCAGTTATCCGGATGGAAAAAGAAATCGAATCATCGGGAAATATAAGGAGAATTAAAATACATGATTATGATGTTGGTGAAGAAAGATTGTACAGTTTTTATGATGGTACATTTAGATTAGTTAGTGATATCATCTCTGAAAGGAATTTAAATACTTCTGATTCATTGGTAAAGACAATCAACTATTTTTATGAACATGAGTCTATTGATTTTAATCCTTTGCACCCATATTTCACGAAAGATTTTATTACAAGGGAAAAGGTGACAGATCCTAGCGGGTTGATTTCAGATCAAAGGTATGAAAATATTTTTGACAGAAATGGACTTGGAAATCCTGATACAAGGTTTAAGGTGCGATCACTTAAATCGAGCAAAACATATAAAGACAATCTTGTTAAGGACTCAATTGTATATAATTATAACTATAATTTTTATGGAACTGGATTTGGAAAGCTACTTTCACAAACCGACTATACTGATCCATCCAGACCTATAACAACAACATATGAATACAATCAGACTGGAACATTACCCACACCTCTCAATATTCTTTTCCCAAATCTATATAAATGGCATTTAAGCCGTTCTGTAATTGACAATAAGATAAATACGTATTATAAGTATTCAGATGGAGCAATCGACGTCGTTCAAGTGATGTATGATCCGGGCGGACCACAATATATTTTCAATGAGAACTGGGAAATAATAGATACTATTATAATTCCACCCAGATATAAATATTTTCTTAAATATGAATTAAACGGGAAAGTTGAATTGACAGATGGAACGGTAAAGGACTCCACAATACAATGCCTGGTTAATGGGTATTACATGCAGGAGCCGCTTAAAACTCAAGTTGTATATAATGGAAATGATACACTAACATATATTGCCGTCAGGGATTTAAAGGGAAATATAACACAGGAAATTGATGTAAATGGGTTCTATTCTGAATATTTTTATGACAGCGATGGAAGAATAGTTAAAGCGAATTTACCAGGAAGTTTTCCAGAAGGAAGCACTACCTATATTGATACAACAACAATTCGATATATAGATGATCCAAAATTGGAACGCACTTTACTGATGCGAACAGATGGAGATTTCTCCGTAGACCCAAATGGTATTAGAATAGAATCTTATGCTGGAGAAGAAGTAAATCAAGGTGACGGTGCAGTCAGTGGAGATTCTGAGAGCAGCGGTGGAGAGGAATTACCTCAAAATCCATGGGATCCACCAGTACCGGGTGAAACACCACCATCAGTTTTTTATTATGGTTTTTTTAACGAACCCTTAGTTATGTCAAATGTGATTTCTGTTGATGAAGCAAAACTGAAATTAAAAATGCAATGGTCGCAAATCTCCGGAGATCAACAAAAAAGATTCGGTATTTATGGAATCACACAAACCTATAACTATGGTCAATCAACGTATAACACAATGGGAAATATTACCGTTGATTTTACAGACTATGCGGTTACAACAATTGATGTTTCCTCAATTGTTAATGCAATTAAAGCTGCCGGACAAAACTTGTACGGATTTAAGTTCGTTGCATTGCTCGATGATTATAGCAGGGATTCTTATACAGTTTTAACCTTCTCTACTGATTCGCTTTTATATCTTGATCTTTCTCTCATTGTTAACCGGATCGATACTTCCTCAACTGCTGGCAGTGTACTTTATACCTATGATGACATTTCAGATAAAATTGAAATGACAAAAAGATTTAATTTTGATCCACTAAACCCGCTTAATGAGGAATCATTATTCGAGTATGATGCGATGGGTCAGTTAAGACGAGCTAAAGTTTTAGGTACGAGTGGATACGAAATTAAAGAAGAAACAAAACCAAATTATTTGGGATTGACTTCCGAGACTAAGGATGCAGAAAACAGAAAACAATTTTTTAAATACGATGGTTTTTCACGTCCAAAAGAACAAAGATATATTAGTGATAGTCCAAGTTCTCCTAAAAAGACATTTACTTATGAACCACACTTAAATTATGAGATCAGTACCAGCACAGATGAGGATAACAAGTATGTAAAAACATACTCAGATAAAGTTGGCAATATTATAAAAGAGGAGAAAGATTCTTTTATCACCGAGTTTTATTATAACGGAATAAATCAGTTGGATTCAGTTAAAACACCTGCAGGAAAAGTTCTTAAATATAAATACGATGTTAAAGGAAGGTTGTCTGAAAGAACAACACCGGACGATGGGATCTATAAATTTAAGTATGATAAAATGGGGAACTTGCGATTCAAGTATCATAACAGTGGAAATTTCCCTGTTTTGTTCACCAGGTACGATACAATAAATCGTCCAGTTTTAGTTGCAGAAGCGGTTATCTCGGGCGGAATTGAAAATTTAATTCCGGATAATACCTACACTGCAGAAACTAATGAATCGAACAGATTAATGCAGTATATGTACGATAAATATGAAAAGACCGGTGCATTTGTGAATATGACAAATCCTACTATTCTTAGTTTTATCAATAAATTTAATCACAAAGGCAGGCTTGCTGCCATTGCTTTCAGGAGTAAGACTACAGATCCCTGGAGTTATAAAGTTTTTGCATATGACTCAAGAGGAAGAGTGAAGGAACTGTGGGTAAAATTTGAAGATAAATCCTGGAAACAAATCATAAATAAATATGACCATTTCGGAAATCTTGTCAAGCAGTCAATACCTGCTGATTTTCACTACTGGTATGATTATGATAACCAGGGAAGATTAAAGGAGGTTCGAACAAGTGCTGATGATAATAAATCTCTTGCAAAACTTGAAGCCGTTTGCACTTACAATAAAGACAATAGAATTTCCAGACTAGAACTTAGTGATCTAAAGACCACTCTCGATAAAATTAACTACTTATATGACAATAGGGGAAGGCTAATTAATATTTCAAATTTATATAATTATACTGATGGTGAAATATTAATCAGAGATTATCCCCGATTTATAGAAGGATTGACTTATTATCCAAATGGTAATATAGAATATCAATATTTAAAGAATACCGGATTACCTAATTCTCAGGATTTAATGTTCAATTATGTTTATGATGGTTCAAACAGACTAACCACAACAAAGAACCTTGGCAGTAACTTTGAGTGGTATACATATGATCCTGATGGAAATTTTGTTTCCAAAAACAGACCTGATAAAACGATGTCATATAATTATTACTCGAATACGAACAGGCTTTATGCGGCTCAGATAAATGGTATGTTTAAAACATATAATTACGATGCAAAAGGAAATGTAATTAGTGATGGATTAAGAAATGTAAACTCCTTAACTTATGATTACAGAAACTTACCATTATCAATGGTAAAACCCGGAACCGGAACATTGAGTTATAAGTACGATGAAAGCGGTAATAGAATTTATAAAGACGCTGTATCTACGAAAGAGTATTATTTGCGAGATCACTCGGGAAGAGAATTAGCTATATACGATGGTATTACGAATAAAATAAAAATGACAAATATTTATGCAAATGGTTTGATTGGCAGAGCTGATGCACATTGGGCTCCTGACTCGATGTGTGTCCAGGAAATCCCAGGACAACCATGCTATTATATATATTTTGATACAAGAAAGGATGAAAGATTTTATTATATAAAAGATCATCTGGGAACCACAAGGATTGTAATTGATTCTGCCGGAGTACCGGTTTCAGGATATGACTATTATCCTTACGGAGAAGTAATGAGAGAATATCTTACTGGTTCAAGTTCGACAGACAAATACAAATTCACCGAAAAAGAACGTGATACAGAAACCAACTACGATTACTTTGGTGCAAGGTATTACGACAGCGAACTTGGCAGGTGGCTGCAGGTTGACCCGCTCGCGGATAAGTATCCGGGTTGGAGTCCGTATAATTATACATTGTGTAATCCTATAAACTATTGGGATCCGGATGGGAAGAGGGTTTATAAACCGAGTGATCCTAAGTCCGTTATGCTTATGCGCCAATCATATTTAAACTCTGGCACTTATAGGTCATTACATAATGAAATTAAATCGAGTAAGTCTTATTCTTGGAAATTGAGTACTACCTCCCCTGATCAATTAAAAGGTAAATTACAAACCCATTTTTCAGTGACAGACCGTCTGCTAGTAGAGACACAAATGGCTGATGTGATAAATGTTTCTCATCCTGTAAGTATGTCATTATTAGCTCATGAAGCTGATCATGCATCTAAACTAATAAAAGCAAGAAACACTTTGGCTTTTATCGACCCTACGCTAAACCCTGGAGTATATCAGATCCCTGGGACAAATGAATATTGTCAACCCAGTGCCAAAACCGCCCAAGAGCAATCGCTGATCGAAATTGTGAATGGAAATGATAAACTTTTAAAACCTGATGGAACTGAATATAACCTAGATAATGAAGGGGATTTAAAAGAATTGGACAAAATAATGTTTAATGATCGAGCGGGAGAAGCAAAATGAATAAATTCGCTTTAGTTCTAATTTTTTTAGTATTCCAATTGTGTATCAATGCTCAATCACAAACAGAAATTTATTCTCTTGAAGATCCTTCCTATGCTCTTCCAAATGGTATTATACAAGTTAGAAATCGTTCAGTACCCGTATATGAATCTAACTCCGAAAATTGGAAATTAAGAGGTAACTTTATTTATTCGTTTATTGAATTATCATCAGGCATACATTTCGAGGTTTACGATATTAATCATTTTGAAATTGTAGTAAAACTCACAGTTCCAAATCATGGATTGGAAATTACAGCTTTTGCCATCGACTATAATCAGGATATAGGTTTTTACAGCCTGCATTCGGATGATTACTCGTATCTTTATACATTCTCCCCAAAGAATTATAAAGGTGCATCAATATATGATTCTATTCCTCTTTTATTAGTTAAGGAAATAGAAATAGGGAAAAACAAAGTCTGTTATCAATTATATGATAACAGTGTGGTTTTAAAGAATTTCAAGGGGAATTTATTCAATAAGGAAATTTTGGCTGAGCAATGGATACTGGTAAATGATAAACTAATTTTCTTTTATAATAAAAAATTGACTTTATTAGACTTAAATAATTTTAATGAAAACAATATTGAAAAAAAACATAATCATGTCTTACTTTTTCAATCCAGCGCAAATTCTGACGGTTTTTTTTACACGATCTGGGAGAATGATTCATCTGTAATTAACTATTATAAGTTTCAAAGCAATAGAATCTTTGAAGATATAGTTCATGACGTGGGGTTTGTAGATAGAATTTTTTTAAATCCAGATGAAATGATGTTTATTTACTCACATAAATCTAGACAGTATGATTCAAGTGGGTTTCAAGTCATTGAACCATATTATATTGAATTCGATTATGCAATAAATCTTGAAAAGACGCGTCTCAATTGCATACCCATTTATAGAAGAATATATTAAATATAATGAAATAGTACGGAAAATATTTTTTGCCGAAATCTAACTTTAATCATTATTCAATTATACGTAAGAGTTCTTTTAAATAGAGGAAGGATAATGAATTCAAACAAAATATCATTTTTAAATAATTTATTAGTTTTAGCATTTATAGGTTCAATGAGTTATGTTTTCTTTACTAACCCTGCCTGGTGAGGTTCTATCTTCCCATGATCCTACCCCCAAAAGGAGCACGTTAAGTTAAACATCAAATTTATTTTCTAATTTCAGTAGAACCACGTACCTCAAATTCAGTAGTTCTACTGATTCCTTAAACCCCCCAATAACTAACATACTGCCGGTAATTTTAGAAACATTAATTAACTGGTGCAGTGTGTTAAACAAAATACCACATAAAGAAATTGTAGAGTTTTATACAAGCACATTATGTAATAAAAATAAACATTTTAAGATTAGCTTTTCTGCATTCAAGCTTATTAAACAAGCTTAAATTCTTCTTCATTTTTACTCAAGACTTCGTGTGCAAAATGTACGAGTTCTGTAGAGCTATGTAAATTATACTTTTGAATAATCTTACTCCTATGAGTTTCCACTGTACGTGTTGAGACAAATAATTTCTCGGCAATTTCTTTTGAAGTAAATCCCTTAGCACGGCAATATAAAATTTCATTTTCTCTTTTCGTTAAACCTTCTAATTCAACCGGTTTTTGTTTTTCTACAGGTTCGGGTTTAAACGGTTTTTGTGAAAAACGGAATAAAAAGACATCACCGAGCATTACACTTTTTATTGCAAGGTTTAATTCATTAGGACATATATTTTTGCTGATTACACCATTAGTTAATTCCCAAAGTTTTGTTCTGCATATTTCCTGATCTTCACTTAGTGACATAAGAATTATTTTAATGTGAGAATTTAATTTCTGTATTGATTCAACAGTAGCTAATATTTCCGGATTGGAAATACACATATCCAATAACACAATATCAGGTGGGTTCTTTCTACATTTGGATAAAGTTTCTGATCCATCTTCAGCTTCATCAATTACAATGAGGTGAGGTATTGAATTAAGTAACTGAATAATACCTTCTTTAACCAATCTTTGGTTTTCAGCAACAATGATTTTTATAAGATTCCCTTGCACCATAATATCTGCTCCGTGTTATGTGTTAAATTTTAGTTGTTTATTTCCTTTTCATAATATTGACGGTTGAATAATGCACATACAAATGAAAAATTTGCTCTCTGAATAAATTAATAAATATGAAACTAAAGGTTTGGAAATACTGGCTGACTCTAAATTCGAAAATTGAATTAATTAGGTTTGATTGATTCAGTTTTAGATATGAAAACCCTGAGCTTTGAAATTGCATCCCGACATCCTGCTCGTTAACTATCCCATTACATTATTTTTTACCCCATCAGAATTTAAATTCATAATGGGGCAACAAATTAGAAAAATCCTGTGGAGAGGTCAAGATCAAAATTCGATTTGTAATTTTAAAAAACAACCTTGTTCATAATAAATTTGCAAAAAGAGTAAAAAAATATTGCAGCAGGTAAAAAATAGCGCAGCTAATATTTTTTTACTCGAGGTCAAATTTTAAGTTCTAAATGAGAAGGGCAATGACGTGCTCATATTATTAAATCGTACTTATGGACAAAATATTGGTAAAATTTTTTTTCGGGGGAGTTCAGATATTCTACTTAATAATCAAGAAAAGTAGAAAGACTTTGTACTATAGAATTTAATTTTAAACTAATTCTCAAATTTTAAAGAATGCTCTATTGATCCACCAATCGCACAAGTTAGTATGATGTATCTTAGATATTCGTCAGAAATAGACTCCTTTTCGAGCTTAGAAATGAGTCCTTTTAAATCGTCATTAAACGCAATTACACTGCCTCGGTCAGTTATCTTTCTGAATAATTCTGAAGATATATTCAAACTCCGTGCTTCCTCGTCGATTATAATATTTAGTATTTTTTTCATGTTGGTTCTGGAATTGTGCTTATAAATTAGTAATAACAATCGATACTTTATTATAATTTTATTGATTTTTTCCAGCAAAATTTTTATGGTTTCACAATAATTTTTGGTAAGGTTCAGTCAATTTGAGCTTGATTATATTGCTTGAACATATAAAAAGTTCAAAATAGAGTAGAAGATGGAATCAAAAAGAAATTATCATTTTTGAACATGTGTGAATGATGTGTGAAGAAACATTGATTCTCTTTTAACTCATTATGATAAAATGACTTAGATGTAAACCTTCGACTCCCCGCACCTCCACAATGAAAAAAATCTGTTCTTAAATAAATTACAGACCATAAGCCTTATGGGTGTAAGATTCAGATGTATCAACAATTATTCCTTTTGTCCTTCTCAAGTGAAATTTAGTCCAATCTAAAAGCCGAAAACTTCTTTGAAAAACTCTGGTAAAAGATATCTAATAGATTTAACGACAAAGATTTTTAAAATATAAAAATCCTTCCGAACTAAGCTTGTTGCTTGTAATTGATACTATTTTTTTTGAAGTATGAAGAATCAGGAATAGAATATTCAATTAAAAGCCAGAAGTACGTAGATAATCACCAACATCATCAGAAAGAAAATGGCGTAACTCAGAACAGTCAGCAGACTTGTTTTAATTTTTCCAATTTTATTAAAGAATTGCGAGTAACTCCAGATCATTAATAAAATATCTGCCATTATTAGTGTATCTCTGAAAATAAAAATATCACTGGTTCCATCTAACACTACAAGTAAGGGAAATGTGGCGATCCGGATCAACAGACGCTGACTTGCCAAAAATGTATTTAAATAAATATGCTCGTAGAAATTATACCCCTGTTTCCTGAACGAAATGAATGATCCGATAGAGTAAAGAGGTACGGCTAAAAATGTTATCAAGGCAAAATGATCAGCTATCCAATCGCTGATATTTTTAAGCGGCAGTGTTCCACTAATTCTATCATTTTCCATTCCTGAAAATAAATTTAATCCGAATGTGTGATAAAGGATTCCGTACAATGTAGCATAAGTTATAAGTAACCCTAAAGGTTCAAAATGTTTTACACGTCTGCCTTCTAAATATTCTCTTATTGAATGACCTGGTCTTGTATACAATTGTGAGGTGGAATAAAATAAACCTTTGTGAAAATATTTCAGAAAATGTTTTCTCAGGTTTTTAATAAAAAATTTGAAATCCAATCTTTGTGTATCAGCACTTTGTCCGCATTGATTACAATAATTCCCTTCAAAACTGTTATTGCAATTTTTGCACGTTATTGTTTTGTCTGAATTTTTATGTTTCATTAGAGTACAAAATAATGTCTCCAGTCGAAAACAATCCTCGTACCTAAATACCAAACTTTATCAAGTTTAGCTGACCTGTTATAATTTGGATCGAGAGATACTATATTATGAGGAATGTCAATTCCGGCAAAAAACTGTATTAATAATGTTGAACTTTGATCTGTTGCAAATGATCTTAAAGGTCTGTATTCAAGAAATGGAAATTCAATTTGTGTTGATCGATAAGAAACGAGGACCAATTCGTTATTTTTGTCGAAGGCGAACAATGCATCACGTTGTTTCGTTCTTCCGAAAAAATATACAGCAACTTCACGTCCGAGAACAATCTGAAATCTTCCGATCTGTGTAGCCATTCCGATATGCCAGGGAATCAATCCGCCATTGACAGCAGTAACAGCCATCTCGGATAAATCTTTGGGAGAAATTAAATATAAAAGAGGTCCCGCAATTAATAGGTCTCCTGGTATAATAAAAAAAGGTAGCCTGATCCTGGTTGAAAATCCTGATCTTCCGGGAATTGCAGATAAATATGAACCATAAATTTCTGTTCCCTGTTCAGCAATAATGCCTACTGAAGATGAAGCGTCCTGCCGCCAGCCAATATCAAGGAACACAAGTCCGTCGCTGGCTTCGTTCAGGATTCCATCGAGCCCTAACCCTAAACGAATTGAACTTTCAAGACCACCAACAACACCAAATGTTTTCTGATTTGTACCAAACCCCCCATTTATAGCTGCTATTCTTCCCGATGGTGAAAAACCGAGGAAGGGACCAAGTTCAGCTCTGAACCGTGGAAATTCTCCTAATCCTTGAACAAGTCCAGGAATCGGGGTGTCACATAAAATCGGGTTAAGAATTTCAATAAAACTTTTATCGAATGTTTGATCAGGCATTACTTCATTTTTAGATATATCAAAATCTTCCGGGAGAAAATTCGTTGTTTCTTTTGAATCAAAGGCTAATAAGATTTTTCCTTGTGATGCCTCAATAAATTGTTCCAGACTTCGTTTGATAATCATTGCGGCAAATTCTGCATCTTCATGTCGCATCCATGCGTCACCGGTGAGAACCATGCTTTTACCGGACCATGTGGTTACTTTTAGGCCATGTTCATTATAATAATCATGAGTGCCCTTTTGTTGTGATGCATCACCCCACGTTCCGGCAACGTGTCCTGCAGCAAAAATATCTTCAAGAAAGTGTAATGCAAATCCTTCATCTGCCAGTGCGGCTAGAATTAAAGCAGATCGTTCGGATTGTGATAAATTTTCAGAAGAAAGTTTAACCATTTTTTTTAGAGCACTGAAGTGATACCATGAATAAACACCAAGTGCGTTCAATTCAGTTCCTTCTTTTGTACATTCGAAAACATACTCATCTAGACTTTCACTGGTCTTCATTAAAGAAAGAAGAAAGTGAACGTTGTTATGTCCGGCTCTTGTTGCATAATCAGGGTCTGCTGTTTGCAGCCGGATATCAGAATTCCTTAATGCATTAACCCGGGAATTTCGATTTTGTGAATTTTCTAAATCGATTTTTAAACTGGCGGCAATATTTGAGACGTCTAATATCCAGTTCGTTTTCAAAATATTATTTAACATATCTTTTGCAGATACGGAATGATCTCCACCAATAGCAGCAAATGAAGCGAAATCAAGATGAGTTGGGTATGTTGTTTGTGTGGCGTCAATTACTGATTCAGTTAATCTGAATTCAAAACCGATTCTTGCTTCGTTCCAAAGCCCATCCAATGTTTCCCGATGTTCTTTATTTAATTTATCGATTGCCAGAAGTAGTATATCTCTATGTTCCGGGTAGATCCAGGCATTTGTTGAAATAAATCCGGAAGCTATAAACGAGAGTAGAATGCAGCTTACAATGGATTTTATTTTTCGATTGAACAATAGTTTCATGATTCAATTAAGTATTTAATTCGCAAGTTGAAAAGACTATACGAAGCAATGATTGTTATTATCATATTAATTTTTACAGATAAAGGATTTAGTGAGAATTCAATTAAAATAATTCCACCAAAAGTGAATCTTTATAATTTTTATTTGGATTAAATTCCCCTGGCATTGCAGATCGTGAAAGGGAACGATCTGTGTAGTTCTGATTATTTCAGAATCGCAAAATCAAGTCTCAAACAATACTGCTGGTTGATAGTTGTACAGTTTTTATAAGATCTTTCTTAAACCATGAATGTGAAAAGCTTTGATTTTGCAATGCTGCATTCTTAGTTTCATTTCGCTGAATGTAACGACTTTCATTACCTTCCCTCTTTAAAATCAATAAAATTCTAAAGTGGTTTTTCCCCCTCAATTCTATAAGCACTGATTACGAGAGAAAAAATAAGCACTTTTAGGCAATAATGGTAATTCTTAAATCTGATTTTAAAAATTCTGTCTCAGAATCGGATAGGCACAATTTGATGAGTATTGTGAATTAGTTGCGGATCATTCAATAATTATTTAATAAGTATGAAAAGTACTTTAGTTTTTTCTTTTGCAGTAACCAGGTAATGGATGTTTGATGTGAGATGAAAATATTCATTCATCTTAATATGATTTATTGTTCCGTTGATTTTTAATTCTAATGTGCCTTCTATTACGAGCAGCATAATCTCATTTGGAGTAGAACTTTCCATTAAAGACTCATCTTTATCAAATGCATAAAGTGTAACAGAACCATTATTTCTTTTAATTATTTGTTTACTAACAATGGCGTCGGTCTGATAGTTTAGCAGTCCGGTTATTGATTTGGGTGTGATCGGAAGTAACATTTGATTCATATATTATTTCTTTTTATAAAATTGTATTAAACATTTTTGATTGAATTAACATAAAAAAAACCCGCTCCAACCGGAGAGGAGCGGATTATTTTGGAGATTTGGATGGACGGTTTATTTAAATTTTAACATAGTATCGTTGCATTCTCAAAAAGATCATTTACCGGTTTTTTCCCCGGTAAACACATCAACATAATTACTACCGCCGCTTTCCACTCCCGAATTATTTACAGATACAACATAGTACACGTATTTCATATTAGTCTTTACCTTTTTGTCAGTGTACTTTGTGTCTGTAACCTTTTCCAGCAAATTAAAATCCAGTTGAGAAGCTTCCTTGCTCTCATTCATCTGTCCTGTTTCAGCCCTGTAAAGGTGATATACTGAAACTTCGGATGCTACAGGTGCTTCCCACATCAGCATCACGGAAGTTTCGTTAACTTCTGCCTTTAAATTTTTAGGTGAGTCGTTCCCGGCATAGATAATGGCAGCAACGAGGATAACAAAATAAATCGCCGTAAGAATAAACCTCTTTCTGCTGTTCATAATATGACCTCCTTGCATCTTTGTTTTCAAATCTTTCTCGATTTACAAATGCCAAAAGTTAAGCCAGCGCACAGGAAGAGGAAAAGCTAAATCTGGTTTAATTATTAAGCCTTTTAAATGAAGGATTTTTTTGAAGAATGCCGGAATTGAAGAAATCCGACAATAACCTCATTATTTTTTTCAGTTCAGATTAGTGATTTGCGTGTATTTGAAAGACGGATATTTAGCTGGTTGAATCTGGTTTATGAATAACTTTTACATTATTAAAATAAAAGTATTCAATGAGTGTGTTGAGGTAAGGATGATACTTATTCGGCATCTTTTTGAATTTTACACCGAGTTTGTCCTTTAGTTCATCGATCGGGATTTCTTTATCAATATTAAGTGATAAGTTGGAAATATATTCGGATAACTTATTTGAAATTCTTTTTTTTACAAATTCATCATTTGAAGTTGTAATGCTTGATACCGTCTTTTCCAAATCAAATTCATTATTACAAAACTCACGGAAGAAAACCCCCCTCAGATATTCTGATATTGTGCTTCTGTGTAATCCCCCAAGTTCTGTTGCTGTTTCTGAAATTGAACTATGTGAAAATTCTTTGGCTTTTAGTTTTTCAAAAATTCTTTCTTCAAGATTCTGATTGTTTTTCATACTTCCGATGATTTCAGCAGGGAGATATTTCAGATTTATAAAACCACTGTGATCTACCTTAGCAAGGATTGATGCTCTTTTAATAACATTTTCAAGCTGCCGGATATTTCCCGGCCAATTGTAAGAAATGAATGCCTCCAACGCCGGTTCAGCTAACTTTAAGTTTTGAGCATCTTCTTTCATAAGAAAATAATTTGTGAGTGCAATCAGATCGGTCTTTCTTGACCTCAATGGTGGAATTTTAATTTTTATAACATTTAATCTGTAGTAGAGATCTTCGCGGAATCTCTTTTCACGCATTATAGATTCAATATTTTTATTTGATGCTGCAATTATTCTTACATCAACTTTATTTGTTTTAGTACCGCCAACACGGTTAAATTCGCCTGACTGGAGAACCCGCAGTAATTTTACCTGGAACATTTCGCTGGTTTCAGTAATTTCATCCAGAAAAATTGTTCCTCTGTCTGCTGTTTCAAAAAAACCTTTTCGCATTTTTTTTGCGCCAGTAAAAGCACCTTCTTCATAACCAAACAACTCACTCTCCAGAAGTGATTCAGGAAGTGCACCGCAATTAATTGTTATAAAGTTTTCATTTTTTCTGTCACTTAATTCATGGATAGCTTTTGCAATTAGCTCTTTCCCGGTACCGCTTTCACCATGTATTAAAACAGTTGCATCAGTAGGTGAAATTTTCTTTACCAGGTCTATCACATCTGCAAGTTTGCTGTTCTTGGTATGGATGATATTATGGAAATTTACAATTTCAGTATCGATAACCGGTTTGATTTCTTCAACCTCATCCAGTCTTGATTCCATTTCAGACACTTCATCAAGATAAGTTTGGATTATTGCCGAAGAGGTTCCGTTGTCAGAATTATTTTTTATCTCAGCGATTGAGTCCTCCAGCTTCTGAATTTTTTGCCTGCTTTTATTTAACAGCGCTTCAATACTTGATTTCTCTTTTTCGATGGACTTTGTATGGCTCTGGAGTTTATTAACCTGATAGATCCCGGCTGCAATAACGGAAAGCAGAATTACAAATATTGGTTCGCCAGACATTAATATGTTCCGTGTAAACAATATTACTGATGTGGTTATATAGATTAGTATCATTAGCCCGCCACTCAGGATCAGCCTTGAGAACAATATTTGGTTCTTGTAAGAAAATATAAAAATTACGGTGATCAGAATTACTGATGAAATAAGTGTAACCCAGTAAGGAACTTTCGAAATAAATCTTTCACGCAAAATTGTATCAAGTGCATTTGCATGTACACCAATTAAAGGAAATTCATCTTCAAACGGATTTGATGCGAATTCTGTATTTCTGATACCCAATGTTCCGATAAGTACTATCTTGTCTTTGAACTTTGCAAGCTCGGGATGAACTTTTTTATCTGACGAATATGCCCTGTATAAGTGGAGAAAATCAGAGATGGCTATAGAATTTAGTGCATTAACCCCGCCGCAATAATTAATTTGCATGCGTGTATCATTCAACGGTATCCGGATAGATTTTTTTCCATTTAATAAATTTATTTTTGATGTTGAAGCAATGATTGAATCGCGTGGTAATTCAAAAAATATTCTTGCCAGTTCAAGACTTAGTGACGGCACTAATGTACCTGCCGGAATTTCACTGATTGTAGTATCAGTGTTAATTAAAAATAAGGGCACATTTCTTTTTGCAATACCATTCTCAAAATTTAAGTGCCCGAATCCCGCAGCACTTTTAATAAGTGAATTAAATGGTATATCAAAATTTTCACCGGAATAAAAAAGATTCTTTTTACTTAATTCATTGTCTGATGAATCACTATTTCCAAACTGATTATTTTGAGAATCATTGGTATCGGGTTTTTCAATTTTGTCAAAAAATCCGCCGACAGACACTTTTCCTGATTTTCTGACTGATGATAAAATCCATCCTGTTTGTGCAGGGTAATCAGGACTTTTACTATCGAAGATAACATCGAGACCAATTGCTTGAACCTGAAGTTGGGACAATGCATTTATGAGCAATGAATAATAAACCCATTTTAATGGAGCTCTGCCGAGTGAATCAGTTATTGCATCATCTATAAAGAGAGTGATTATTGAAGAATCCTGTTCAACTTCTCCTCTCATTTTAAAGAGCTGATCATTATAAGTTATATCAAATTGTGATAATGGTTCAGCAAGGAGAATATGAAACAGAATAATTGCCGCGATAATTATTAAATAAAAATTTGTTTTTTTGAAATTCTTCAAGGTCGATAGTTGATTCGTTTATAAATAGTTTTAAAAACTAAATTCTTCTTAATGTTAATAAAAAGGCTTTTTTGTGAAAAAATGGCAGAGCTGGTAATAAACTGATTGAATTTAGGACTATCCAGATTAAATAAAAATGGATTTATCGTGATATACCAAAATTTTAAAGGTTATTCTCTCATTTCAATTAGAAGCAACAACTGAAGATGAGAATATTAATTCATCGTGTAATATCTTCCTCATGCAATGTTTGATTTATCACAATCGTTGTCAAGCCAGCTTAGCCCTTTATAATTTTACGGAATAGTGTTTACGAAAAGGCAAAAAAATATTTTTCTGTTTGAGCCCCGTTTCTTTCTTACTAATTTTCAACATCACATTTGTATTCCATTTGTGAATTGAAAAATTATTCAGACATTATTTCCTGAAATATTTGATGCGAAATATCTTTCATTTACTGACCGGTTTTGCTCTTGCCAGTATTTTCATAATTCTTTTTTGTGGTAAGATGGTTTACAGTCAGAAGTTCCCGGTTGTTCATTATACCAAAGACCTTGAACTTCCCGGCAACCAGGTGCTATCGATTTTTCAGGATAATAAAGGTTATATGTGGTTTGCAACTTCGATGGGTTTAGTAAAATATAATGGAAGTGACTATAAAATATTCGGAAGAATTAACGGCTTGAGCAGTAACTGGGTTTTTGATATTACCGAAAGTGCAAATGGAGATTTATGGATCGCAAATGAATTTGGAATAGACAGGCTGAAAGGTAATGACGTAAAAAGCTGGAGGCTCAGTGAAACAGAAGACAGGTTCGGAACGTATGCTGATTCTTATGGCAGAGTGTGGGCTTACAGTACAGTTTATAACGGAGATATTTTTTACTTCAAAAACGACTCACTGAATAATTTTTCTGATCAATTTAATTTCAAACATCAAACCGTAATCAATATAACAGAGGACACTGAAGGCGGTGTTTATATACTTACAAAGAATGGTAAATTGTATAAATTTTTTGCCGGAAAACTTGAACAGATATTCATTGATGAATTAAAATCTGCGATAGTTACTTATTCATTCTTTGACAAGACAGGCAGTCTTGTTCTTTGTTCTGTAAAAGGCGTTGCTGTAATATCTAAAAATGAAATTCAGAAATCATCAGCACAGAATATTATAATACCTAAATGGGTATTGAATACCCAGATAAATTTTGGTTTACAGAGTTACACCGGAAGTTACTGGTTTGCTTCTAACAATTCAGGTCTGTTCAGGATAAAGAAAATTAATGGCGACTATGAAAAAGAAATACTAAATGTAAGCGAGCAGAATGGTTTATTGAGCAATACTATTCTTCATCTTACTGAAGATTTCGAAGGCAATATATGGATTGGTCATCCCACAAGAGGTGTCTCGAAAATATCATCTCTAAAATTCAGCAGTTTCGGAAATGAAAACGGACTTGAGGCGAATGCGATACTTACTGTTAATGAACTGAACGGTCTAATTCATTGTGCTACTGAATCCGGACTATTCAAGTTTGATGGTGACAGGTTCAGCAGAATTGCAAAAGATAATATGATTTCCAATCTGCCGGTATTATGTACGTTAAAAGGAAGCAGCAATGATATACTTTACGGAACGGTCAGCGGGTTATTCAGGTTCAAATCAGAATCTGAAATAAAACATATCGGATTAAAACAAAAAGTAATTCGTTCTTTACTGCGGGATCATAACGGGCAGATCTGGATCGGAACACACGAAGGCATAATGTCGATGAACAATGACGATGTTTTTGTAGAACATGATTTTGATGTATCAAAAGAATCGATATCAAAACTGTATGAAGTGAATAACAGAGATCTGTATGTTGGTACTGAACGCGGGTTATTTATAATTGAAAACGGGACTCTTCCTTATGAAAAGAAAAATATAATTGCTCCTGATACTTTAAGTTCCTTAAGTGAAGAAATAAATGATATCATTTCTGACAGACATCAGAATATGCTGATTGCTACCAGGAAAGGTATTACCGTTTTCAATGAGAGAAAGATTTTAAAAGAAGTTTCAAATTTAAATGGAATTGATGTAGTTGCTCTTTTCATAGACTCAAAAGATAATTTGTGGGCGGGCACTTCCGCAGGCTTATATCAGCTTAAACTTCAAAATGATGTTTATAAAGTTGTGAACAGGTATTCACAGGATGATGGTCTGGCATCAAATGAATTTACTCTAAGCGGAACAATTTATGAAAAACCAGATGGTTCAATTTATTTCGGTTCATTTGAAGGATTAACTGTTTATAAAGCATCAGAAGATATAATAGTAACCGCCAAACCCAGATGTTATATAAATAACATAAGTGTGAATGATTCAATTTACATGTTTGAAAATATTTCGGAACTGGAACTCAGTACTTCCCAGAACAAAATCAGATTTTTATGTGAAGGTTTATCATTTTATAATGAAAAGGCTTTAAAGTTTGAATACTATCTGCATCCACTTGAAGAAGAATGGTCGAATGTTACAAACAACCCCGCAATTACTTACGGTTATCTTAAACCGGGTGATTACATTTTTAATATTCGGGTAGTAAATCAATTTGGAATTGTTAGCGATGAAAGAACATTATCATTCACAATACTTTCTCCTTTTTATTTAAGATGGTGGTTCATTCTTCTCATAGTATTAATACTTGTATATGCAGGATACAAAGTAAATAATCTCAGACAGAATCACATAAGCAAAAGAAATTTGCTGCTTGAAATGATGGTAAATGAAAAAACCAAGCAACTGGAAGAAAAATCAAAAGGGCTTGAAGAAAGTAAAATTCAACTGCAGGAACAATATGAAGAACTAAAAATTGCTCAGAACGAACTTGTTGAAAAACGTGAATTGGAGAAAGCTCATTCCGAAATTCAATTATTAAAAGATAGGCTTACAAAAGAAAATATTTACCTGCGTGAGAAACATGGAATTATACAGGAAGTCAGTTCAATTATTGGAAGAAGCACCTCAATACAGGAAGTAAGAAAAAAAGTTGTTGAAGTTGCCCCAACAGACTCAACTGTATTGATTACAGGTGCAACCGGAGTTGGAAAAAACCTGGTTGCCGAAGCAATTCATGATTTAAGTCACCGCAACAACAGGGCTTTGATAACTGTCAACTGCGCTGCAATTCCGGATTCATTAGTTGAGAGTGAATTATTCGGTCATGAAAAAGGTTCTTTTACCGGCGCTGCTTCAAAGCGGGAAGGTAAATTTGAAGTAGCTGATGGCAGTACAATATTTTTGGATGAAATCGGAGACATGCCATTGCCGGTTCAGGCAAAGTTATTGAATGTTCTTCAGTCAAAAACATTTACACGAGTCGGAGGCAATCAGCAGATAAATGTTGATGTAAGAATAATTACTGCAACAAATCATGATCTCATCAAACTTGTGGAAGAGGGGAAATTCAGACAAGACCTTTACTATCGTATAAACATCTATTCAATTCACATTCCGCCTTTGAGTGAGCGGCGGGATGATATTGAACCAATAGCAAAGTACTTCATAGACAGGTTTGCTAAAATGATGAACAAAAAAATTACCGCAGTTACAAAAAGTGCACTTAATGTGCTTGAAAATTATCCATACCCGGGAAATATCCGGGAACTGGAGAATATTATTCATCGTGCCATGATCATATCAAAATCAGAAACGATTTCTGATGAAGATATTATTATTCAGTCATCATCTGAAAAGAATAAAGAAGGGCAGAATAAAAATTTCATTACAAAAGAAAACAATTTTGTCCATCTGGAAGAAATGGAACGAGATTATATTCTAAAAGTGCTTGAACATACAGATGGTAAAATAAGCGGCAGCAACGGTGCGGCTGAAATTCTTGGATTACATCCCAATACTCTGCGTTCACGAATGGAAAAACTGAAAATAGTCTTCGGGAATAAAAATGTTAGTGAATAGTTAGGATCAGGTACACAAGTCTTCATTTTTTAATTTGACCACATACGATATTTCGTATATCACGAAATATCGTATGCAGATTCGGGCATAATAATTTTATTTAATTCGTTTTTTAATCAATCTCTCCAAATTTGTTCTGGTACATTTTTTAAGTAGCAATTTCAATTTTTAATAAAGAAATCAAAATGTACCTTTTACATTCCTACAAAAATAACGACAATCTTATAGTATGTATTGAAGGAAGATTGGATTCCGAAGAAGAGATAGAACGACTTTTGGATGATTATTTTTTAATGAACAAAGTAACATCTGAAAATCAATTTTACACTGAAAGAAATATTACTTCACTGACATTAGACTTATCCAAAACCGATTTTATTTCAGAAAAATGTTTGAAGTTATTCCAGAAGTACATCACTTCAAATAAAATCGAATTCAAAAATTATCCGCTTTATATAGGAATGAGATTAGAAGAATTTTCTCTTCTGAAATGACGAAATGAAAAATTAATCATTGAAAACAAAATTACACTAATAAATAAATGATAAATCAGTAATCATATTTTAGTATTTCAAAAAGGAGTATAAATGAACAGGTTCTCAATAATTTTTTGGATGATAATTTTCTTTGCAGGAATTATTAATGCGCAATGGGAGGAATCTAACGGACCTTTCGGCGGAACTATCTGGGATATTTCAGTTAACGGCGCGAATACATTTGCAGCATCAAGCGGCGGGGGAGTTTTTCTTTCAACAGATAACGGTACAAACTGGACTGGTGTTAGTAACGGTATTACAAATCCATACGTACTCACAATTGAATCATCAGGTTCAAACGTGTTTGCAGGAACTACAACAATCTATGGCGGAGTTGGAGGCGGCATATTCAGATCTACCAACAATGGTACAAACTGGAGTGATGTAAGCAGCGGTTTAGGAAATATCAATGTTCATAGCATTTTAATAAATGGTTCAACTCTTTATGCAGGCACTGAAAACGGTGTATACAAATCGACTAACAACGGAAGTTCATGGTTTTCATCAGGAAGCGGAATTACAAATCCATACGTTTATTCTTTGATATTAGTGGGTTCTAATATTTTTGCAGGAACAGGCGGCGGCGGCGTTTTCATGTCAACCGATAACGGAACAAGCTGGACAGAAATTAATTCAGGTATTACCGATTTAAATGTAAACGTATTAACAACCTTTGGCGGCAACGTATTTGCAGGAACAGGAAGCGGTGTTTTTATTTCGACAAACAATGGTTCAAACTGGACAAATGTAAGTTCAGGATTAACAAACACAAATGTCTATTCTTTTACAGTTAATGGAACCGAATTATATGCCGGTACATACAGCGGTGGTGTTTTTAAGACTACAAATAACGGTACTGACTGGAATGCTTTAAGTACAGGGCTTACTAATCAGTACATATATTCACTTGCGAATGTATCGGGAAACATTCTTGCCGGAACTTTTGGAGGTGGAATTTATCGTTCAGTAAATAATGGTTCCACCTGGAATTTTTCAAGCAATGGAATAACTGCTTCTGATATTCGTGCCTTTACAACAATCGGTAATGATTTTTACGTAAGCACAGGAGGAGGTGGTGTTTTCAAATCAACAAATGACGGAGCTTCCTGGACATACACCGGAATGGCTAATCATTGGGTATATTCTCTTACATCAACACCGGATGGAAAACTTTTTGCCGGTACAATGGGTGAAGGAATATTTCGCTCAACAGATAATGGCGCTAACTGGGTTCCTGCCAATAACGGTATAACAGTACCTTTAATATGGTCTCTCACATTAGTAGATGACGGCACAACTACAAGTATTTTTGCCGGGACCTGGGGCGGCGGTGCATTCATATCTGCCGATGGCGGTGAGGTTTGGTCGGCTTGTGGAATGATTCCCGGTCCACCGCTTGTCAGTGCAATAGCTTATAATTCATCTTATATTTTTGCAGCATCGTGGGGCGGCGGTGTAATGCGTTCGACTGATAAGGGCTCAAACTGGATTCCTTCAAATAACGGGCTTGCCAATACTTATGTTAATGCATTGGTAAATGACGGAACAAATTTGTTTGCGGGCACATTAGGCGGGATGTACTATTCATCAAATAATGGTGACAGTTGGACATCAATAAATTCAGGATTACCCAGCGCCAGTGTTTATGCAATTTATGTTAATAACCAGGACGTTGTTATTGGTACAACAGAAGGTGTGTATTATTCGAGTAACTTCGGATCTAACTGGATTTCTAAAAGTGAAGGTTTGACAAATATAAATCACCGGTGTTTTTTTGTTAAGGGATTAAACCTGTACACAGGAACATACGGCGGCGGGTTGTGGCAAAGACCGTTAGACCAGGTACTTCCGGTTGAATTAAAATCTTTTTCTGCAAACATAAATGGAAATAATGTTACACTTAACTGGATAACAGCATCTGAAACGAATAATCATGGATTTGACATATTAAGAAAATCATTAGTCAGTAATGATAATGGAAATGATACATGGGAGAAAATTGGTTTTGTAAAGGGTGCCGGAACATCATCAGAAAACAAAACCTATTTATTTAAAGATGAACAACTTTCACCCGGCAGATATGCATACAGGTTACGGCAAATTGATTTTGATGGTTCATCTGTTTATTCAGAAGAGGTTGAAGCTGAAATAAGTATTCCTGCGGGTTTCAGCCTTGAACAAAATTTTCCAAACCCGTTTAATCCTTCGACTAAGATAAAATTCAGTGTTCCATCTGACTCGAAAGTATCGCTTAAAATCTTTAATACGATTGGTGAGGAGCTTATCACTTTATTAGATCAGGACATGTCAGCAGGTACACACGAAATTATTTTTAATGCTTCGAATCTAAATAGCGGTGTTTACTTCTATACTATCGAAGCAAATGGAATAAACGGTGAACGTTTTTCATCAACTAAGAAATTGATGCTGATCAAATAATGTTTCTTCATTAACCAGAACTTTCTGTTACAGGCTGGGTGAAAATTATTTTCACTCTAAAAATTTTCGCTCAGCCTGCTGTTTAATTTTTTCTTTCCCCGGTTTGTTAGCTGTTCTCTTAAAAAAGATCTTTATTACTTCAAATGACTCTTTATCAACGGAGAAATCATGGACAGGGAGAAAATACTGGAATCGGTTTGCAAACTGGAATCCATTTTTACACAATGTGACCCGGTCAATCTAAAGAACAGCGACCAGGTTATCACCCGTGAGATTGTAAAAATCAGGCAACTTAGTAAGGATGATAAAATTACGGAACTTATTTTTAGTATATATCATAATTGGAAAGTGTATTCAGGACAGAGAATTAGTGCCGGCTTTGCTGCACGACGATTCATAGAACTGTGTTATATATTTGAAGATCTTGCCACTCTGAAAATTTATATTGAAGGACTGACTGAAGTTGAAAATATAAAATAAGATTATGTCGCATTTAGCCCTGATATTGTCGCAATTGTACATTATATGCAAAAAAACATGTTAATAAATTGGAATTGAAAAATTGATTTAATAAAAACTTAAACTTCAATGCACTTTGTTTCATTAAAATTATTATTAAGTTAGTTCCAGACGATTTAAGATTTGTTATTCCCCCCGGTAAAATTCAATGATGGAATTTGATGTATCATTTTAATCGGGATTTTGTGTGTTATCGATTCTATAAAAACAGAGAACAAATTATATGAGCTGGTATATCCGATAAAATTGAATTGCTTGCCGCTTAAGTATTTAGTGTCCCTGAGAATCGTAACGAATACGATAAATCTGCTTTCCTTTAATAAATAAAAAATAAATAAAACGATTCAGAGGCTTATTCTTTCTGCCTGCAGGAGATATTATCTCTGATACAAAAATATACCGAAGCTTTAAGGATATCTTTATGAATAACATTTTCCGGATTCTATTATTTTTTCTTTTGTGTGCAGTTTTAAATAGCAATTATGCTGAAGCGCAGAACATTGTTAAACCCGATAGCGCGCTTCTTGTAATCCTTAACAATATTGATGGTGAGTCACTTACCTTAATCGAAGCACAGGAACTTGCTTTAAAAAACGCTTCATCAGTTAAAACTGCTGAAGCAATGTACAAGGCTGCGTTAGGAACGTTAAGAAGAGAAAGGGGTTTTTTTGATCCCGAATTTTATTTTAATCTGACATACCGGGATATGAAAGAACCGACCGCATCTTTTTTTGCGGGCGCAGATGTTCTTATCACAGAACAAACAACTTCCCAAACAGGTTTAAAATTAAAACTCCCAACCGGTACACAACTTGAACTTGCTGTGAATACTGTTTCACTGAAATCAAATTCACAATTCGCATTTTTAAATCCCGAGTATGATGCTTTTGGGAGTTTAAGTTTACGTCAGCCATTGTTAGGTGGATTTACTTATTCGGGAAGAAAAAATCTGACTGTTGCCGAATACGAATATGAATCAGCAAAAGCCTTGTATGAGCAGGAACTGCTTGCGGTCAATTCCGTTGTTGAACAAATGTACTGGGCGCTTTTTACTGCCGAAAGAGATTTTGCTGTTCAACAGCTTACATACAATCGTGCGGAAGCTTTTCTTCAGGAAACAGAACTGCGTAATAAAGCTGGATTAGTCGGACCAAACCAGGTTGCCAACGCTAAGACTTTTTTAGCCGAACAAAAAATAATACTCATCGACAGGGAAGAACAACTTGATGCTCAATCAGATATGATAACTACACTGATTGGAATTCGGCCCGGTAATAATAAAACGAGGTTTAAAGTTATTGACATTCCGCCTTCTCTATTTTCAGTTGAGCCTGTTGAGGAATTAATTGAACAAGCACTGAATAATAATCTGGAACTTCTTGCAGCAAAAAATGAAGTTGAATCTGCCAACTCTCTTGTAAATTCGGCAGGCTGGGAATTACTCCCCCGTGTAGATTTAGTTGGTTCATTAACAAGTTCAGGTATTAGCGGTAATCCGCAGAATGTAATTTTCGGAAGTGATACACTTCGTTCAACTACAAGCGGAAGTTTTGGAGATGTTCTTGAACAGGTCTATAAAAGAAAATTCCCCGGCTGGAGTATAGGTGTTGAACTAAGTATGCCGATTGGTTTACGTCCGGGACTTGGTGAACAGGACAGGCTTGAAGCAATGGCGCAGAGTTCAGAACAAAAATATATTGAGCTTACCAGAATACTGGAACAGCAGATAAGGTCAGCACACCGTGAATTATCTCATGGCAATAACCGGCTTTCTGCAGCAACAGAAGGTGTTGAAGCAGCACAGGAACAGGTCAGGATTGGGATGATTGAATTTCAGAACGGAAGAATTACAGCTTTTGAACTGGTAAGATTGAGTGAAGATTTTGCTGTTGCCCAAAGAAGATATTCAGAAGCTTTAATAAAAATTGTAAATGCTGCCGCAACATTAAAACGGCTTACTTCAGGAATTTATACGAACAAAAGAAATTAATTTTTTTAGGAGGATATCATGAAAAACAAAACTAGAATTTTTGATCATTTAAAAATGTCTTCAAAGTTCTTACCGTTTGCTATAATATTTACTGTTTCGGTTTTTATAAATATTAATTGCACAGATCAGCAAGCTGCCGGAGGTGATTCTGCAATGCCGCCAATGCCCGTTGAAGTAGCACCCGTTTTGGAACAGACCGTTGCCGATAAGTATGAAGCAGTTGGAACAATAGAAGCGATTGAAGAAATAACGGTTGTCTCTGAAATCGATGCTGCTGTAATATCACTTCCATTTGAGGAAGGAAGCCATATCAAACAGGGTGATTTGATTGCTCAACTGGATGACTCCCAGCTATCTGCAGAATTTATTCGTGCAGAAGCTTTGTTCAATCAAAGTAAATCAACTTATGAACGTGTTAAAACAATTGTGGATCAGAAAGCCGGAACACCACAGGACATGGATGATGCACTTGCTTCTTTAAAGGTTGCAGAAGCAAATCTTAAACTGGCTAAAGCGAGACTTAATAAAACAAGGATCATTGCACCGTTTAACGGATTGATAGGATCAAGAAGAGTCAGTGTAGGAAGTTTCTTAAGAACCGGTGAAACAATAACTGAACTTGCCAATCTTAGTGAAATCAGAATCAACTTTTCTGCCCCCGAAAGATATTTGTCTGAATTGAAGCGGGGGGCTGAGGTAATTGTATCATCTCCCGTATTTCCCGGTCATTCAGTCAACGGAAGAATTATTGCAATTGAACCAATAATAAATGCAGATACACGAACCGCAAGAATTGTTGCGCGTGTGCAAAATCCGGGACATAAATTCCGTCCCGGTATGTCCGCTAATGTTTCGGTAATTCTTAGTGAAAGACCGCTCGCTTTAACAATCCCGATGGAAGCAGTTTTTGAAAGCGGCAATCAATCATTTGTGTTTGTAGTAAACCCTGACAGTACAGTTAAACAAGTAGCCATTACAACAGGTCTGCAGTTGCCCGATGTTGTGGAAGTTATGAGCGGGCTGGAGGGCGGAATGCAGGTGATTAAAGCAGGACATCAAAAATTATTTGAAGGTGCGAAAGTAATGCCGGTAAATACTCAACAAGCTGCACCGCAACAATAAATTCAGATATGAATAATCCGAATCAGGTTTATAGTTTTTAAAAGGAGTTTAATAAATGAAACTTAGTCAAGTATCAATTGAAAGGCCTGTACTTGCAACTGTCATGAGTCTTGTAATTGTATTGTTTGGAATAATTTCTTTCACACAATTACCTGTGCGGGAGTACCCGGATATTGATCCGCCTGTCGTATCAGTTGTAACAATGTACAGAGGTGCAAGTTCAAATGTCGTAGAAACTGAAATCACTGATGTATTAGAAGAACAGTTTGCAACATTGGAAGGTGTTAAAACAATTAAGTCTTCCAGTAAAGAAGGCGGTTCGGTAATTACAATAGAATTTGAGCTTAGTCGTGATGTAAATGAAGCTGCGAATGATATTCGTGACCGGGTATCAAGAATTCGTGGCACTCTTCCGGCTGAAATTGAAGATCCTGTAATTTCTAAAGTTGATGCAAATGCACAGCCAATTGTATGGCTCGCGTTGTATAGTAAAACTCAGTCAACTCTTGAACTTTCATATTTTGCTGACAGAGTATTGAAAGAAAAAATTCAGAGACTGCCCGGTGTAGGAAATGTTTTTATTGGAGGGGAACGACGTTATGCTATGCGTGTCTGGATTGATCCGCTCAGGATGGCTGCACACAAACTAACTACTTATGATCTTGAAACAGCATTAAGAAATGAAAATGCTGAAATACCAGGAGGACGTGTTGAAGGGGACAAACGTGAATTCACAGTTCGTACAAGAGGGGAACTGGTAACACCGGAAGAATTCGGCTCGATAATAGTTTCGCAGAATGGAACCAGTATAGTAAGGCTTCGCGATGTTGCTGAAGTTACAGTTGGTGCAGAAGATGAACGAACTACAGCAAGATGGAACGGTGAACCCGCGGTTGGATTGGGAATTGTTAAACAATCCAAAGCCAGTACAATTGATGTTGCCGAACAGGTAAATGCGGCATTGATTGAGTTAAGACAATTACTTCCGCAAGGAGTAAATCTTGATGTCGCTTATGATAGTTCTGAATTTATAGTAGAATCTATAAGTGAGGTTCAGGAAACACTGATCATTGCACTATTACTTGTGATGTTTGTTGTACTGGCATTTTTAAAAAGTTTCCGGGCAACGATAATACCTTCACTGGCAATACCGATTTCAATCATCGGGGCACTTGCAGCCGTTTACTTTGCTGGATTCACTATTAATATTCTGACATTGTTAGGCTTTGTACTTGCAATAGGATTAGTTGTAGATGATGCAATAATAGTGCTTGAAAATATTTATCGTCATATGGAATTGGGAAAAACCAGGTGGCAGGCTGCAATTGACGGAAGTAAAGAAATTGGATTTGCAATTATCGCAACAACAATTTCACTTGTTGCAGTGTTTGTTCCTTTAGCATTTTTATCGGGAAATGTCGGAAGGCTATTTAATGAATTTGGTGTTGCTGTAGCGGTTGCAGTGCTAATTTCAGGATTTGTGGCTCTGACGTTAACACCGATGATGTCATCACAAATTTTACGACCTTTACATGGAACAGGTAAGGGTTGGGCATCACGTTCATTTGATGCTTTCTTTGAAAAACTAAACAACATTTATGACAGATCAGTTCGTTTGGCATTGCGGCACAGAGTTTTAACAGTCATTTCCGCAATCGTTATTTTAATCGGCGGATACTTTCTATTCAGGGCGCTGCCGAGTGAACTTGTTCCGATTGAAGACCGAGGATTTGGTTTCGGCATTATCATAGCTCCTGAAGGCGCTACTCTTGAATACACTGATTCGTATGTAAGGGAAGTCGAAAAGATTCTGCTTAACCTGCCGGAACGTGAAGGGCTATTCACTGCAACGGGATTAGGTTTTGAAGGGCCGGGGACAGTTACAAACAGCTTCTTATTTTTAAATTTGAAAGCACGCGACCAAAGAGAAAAATCTCAGCAACAGATCGTTCAGGAGTTGTTTCCGCAACTGTTTTCAATTCCCGGAGTACTTGCATTTGTAATTAATCCTCCGAGCATTGCTGCGGATCTGGGATCAGGTGGAGTTGAGTATGTACTTCAGGCGGATTCTTACGAAGAACTTAATGAAGCTGTAAACATTATGATGGCTGAAGCATCACAACTTGGATATCTCATAAATCTTGATACAGATCTCAGGTTGAATAAACCTCAGCTCGATATTCATATCGACCGAGAGCGCGCAGCACAACTTGGAATATCAGTTTCAGATATCGGCGGTACATTAGAAACATTTCTCGGAGGAAGAGTTGTCTCCGATTTCAAACGCGGAACAAAACAGTATGATGTTATACTGCAGGTAAAACCTGAAGACAGATCAACCCCTGACGCGATTCAGAATTTATACATAAGAAGTAATTCAGGTTTAGTTCAGCTTGCCAATGTTGTTAACGTTGAAAAAACTGTGGCGCCAAAAGAACTTAATCATTATAACAGGATACGCTCAGCGATTATTTCTGCAAGTTTAGTTCCGGGAGTTGCACTCGGACAGGCACTCGATGACCTTGATAGAATAACACAGGAAAAACTTCCCGCAACTATAAAACGAGATTATGCCGGTCAGTCGCTTGAGTTTAAAAGTTCAAGCACTGCTCTGTACCTTATGTTCCTTCTGGCATTAATTTTTATTTATCTTGTTTTATCAGCACAGTTTGAAAGTTTCATTCATCCATTTACAATTTTGTTGTCAGTTCCACTTGCTGTGTTCGGTGCATTGTTAACTCTTTTTATTTTTAACGAAAGCCTTAACATATATTCACAGATAGGATTGATAATGCTTATAGGCCTGGTAACAAAAAATGCAATCCTGATAGTTGAATTTGCAAATCAGCTTGAAGAAAAAGGTAAAAGTATGATTGACGCTGTGATTGAAGCTTCAACTATAAGACTGCGACCGATACTTATGACATCATTCGCAACCATCTTTGGTATACTTCCTATTGCAATTGGTTTAGGCGCAGGAGGTGAATCAAGAAGACCGCTTGGTTTAGTAGTTGTGGGGGGAATGTTGTTCTCGACATTTCTTACTTTGATTGTAGTGCCAGTTGTTTATTCATTACTTTCACGCTCCAGAAAAAGGAACGAGGTGGAACAAATCTCAAAAAAAGGTTTTCAAAAATCTGACCTTGAAGTACTACCTGCTGGTACTGAATAATTTTGAACGTGAGATTAGTTGTTTTGTAAAACTTCTGATAATAAAAATTTATCAGAAGTTTTTTTTATCTCAAATTTAATGAAGAATCAAATTTTTGATAAACCAAAAACTACCGAAATCATGTAAAAATTTTTGAAGAGGCATTTCAGAACCCTGTCTAGTATTTAATTGTACCTCGATTTATTTCGATTTTGAACTAAAATGTTGGGTTAGATAATGAAAACGATGGCTTTGTTTTTGAAAAGAAAAAGCAGAGTTGTTTTAAAATTATAATCAAAAATATAAATAGTTAGCATCGAACAATTATTTACAATGCAATAATAATTTTGTTAATTGCATTCCAGATTTTAGAAAGCTTCAGGCAACTCAATTCCAACCCAGGGGACTTTAAAGTGTAGAGATCAAATCTATTCTTTATTGTACAAAATCAGCAATCTTATTCAACTATTAATTGAGGTAAAAGTGAAAATAATTATTACTGCCCTGGTTATATCTCTGTGCTTTCTGAATTTCACGTATGCACAAGATAGATCATTAACACCCACAGAAATCAAATCTCCGGTTTATATGGATGAAACACCTCCTCTAAACAGCATGAGAATGATAACACCACAACCGCGCGACCGATCCTGGAAGAATGGGGTTGTACCTAATATGGATGGTACAATAAGAGATAAAAATCGGATTCAGGTTGATGATACTCAAGTAACTGATGATCCATCAATTCAAATGAGTGAAGGAATAATTGAAACCGATGCACCGATACTTAATTTTGATGGAATAAATAATTTACAGGGAGTCTATCCACCTGATACAAATGGTGATGTCGGTCCGAATCACTATGTTCAAAGCGTAAACAGCTCATTTGCAATATGGAATAAATCTGGTTCACTTTTATTTGGACCTGCGGATCTATCGATACTCTGGGCTGATATTCCGGGTCCCTGGGTCGGTACCAATGATGGAGATCCGATCATTCTGTATGATCAACTTGCAGACAGGTGGTTGATAACCCAATTTTCATTACCAAACTTTCCCAATGGACCATTTTATGAATTAATCGCTGTCTCAACCACAGGGGATCCGACAGGATCATATTATCGATACATTTATTCGTTTACCAATATGCCTGATTATCCAAAATTTGGTGTATGGCCGGATGGATATTATATGTCGGTGAATTATTTTACTTCAGGGTCTTTAGGATACGCTGGTGCGGGTGCTTCGATATTTGAGCGAGATTCTATGTTGCTTGGAAGACCTGCACGCCTCATAAACTTTGTTTTTACTTCGGCTAACCCTGAATACAGTTTACTCCCCGGGGACGCTGATGGAAATATTCTTCCACCTGCAGGTTCTCCAAATTATTTTTTCATGCACATGGATGGTACTCGATATGGCGGGAGTGACAGATTAATGTATAGAAGCTGTACGGTTAATTGGTTGATACCTGGTAATTCTGTTATGTCAGCACAAGTGAATCTGAATGTCAACGCATTTGATGAAAATATGTGCAGTTATAGCAGGAATTGTATACCGCAACTTAACACTACGAGAAGATTGGATGCAATGTCTGACAGGCTTATGCATAGAATTCAATACCGAAACTTTGGAACATACCAAACCATAGTTGCTTGTCATACCGTCGATGTAGGCAGTGACAGAGCGGGAATTCGCTGGTATGAGTTAAGAAATACGGGCAGCGGTTGGACTGTTTATCAACAAGGAACATACTCCCCGGGAACATTACACCGATGGATGGGAAGTATTGCAATGGATGGTAATGGAAATATTGCACTTGGTTATTCAGTTTCAAGTTCAACAATGTATCCTTCCATTTGGTACACAGGAAGGTCTTTTTCTGATCCTCTCGGAACGATGACCATTGCAGAGCAGGTGATTATAAATGGAACAGGAAATCAGACTGGAACTGCATCACGCTGGGGTGATTATTCTATGATGTCGATTGATCCGATTGATGACGCGACATTCTGGTACACGAATGAGTACATCCAAACTTCGGGTATTGCAAATTGGCGAACCAGGATTGCTTCTTTCCAACTGGCGACATTGGGTCTAAACACACCAAATGGCGGGGAGAGATGGGCTTACAATACTCTTCAAAATGTATCCTGGTCATCATTTGGAATAAATAATTTAATGCTTGAATTAAGTACTGACAACGGAGGAACGTGGAATAATGTTACATCAAGCACTTCAGCAACGACAGGATCGTTCGGATTTATTGTTCCCGATGTTCCGGTTGAAACTGCAAGAATCAGAGTAAGTGATGTTATAAATCCTTTGATGAATGATCAAAGTAACGCTTCATTCTTTATGCCCACAGGTACTTCAACTATAACTCCTGCAACCGGAAATTCTTCAACTGTATTCCCGGGAACAGGTATAACTTTTTCAGGAAATGTTTCTTCAACAGCCAGCACGAATGTTTCTTACTATAGAGCAAACAACACGAATGGTCTTTTGCCCTCAGGAATAGCTGTTGCAAGTCAATACTACTGGACAATAACTAGTCCGTCAATTGTATTTTCAAACGGTAAAGTCAGTGTGCCTTTGGCTTTTCTTACCGGAATAAGTAACCCTAATAATCTTGTTTGGTTAAAAAGAGAAACGAAAGGCGCTCCCTGGCAGGACATAGGAGGATTTATTAACGGATCAAATCTGGAAAGTGATATTCCATTCAACACATTTTCAGAATTCGCAATTGGTTCATCATCTGGCAGTGATCCATTACCTGTTGAACTTTCATCTTTTACAAGTTCAATTAAAGGTAGAGATGTTAATTTGAAATGGAGAACTGAAACTGAAATTAACTCTTATAATTTTGAGGTTGAAAGAAAATCATACGGCGCAGAATGGAAAAAAATTGGTAGTGTTGAAGCAAGTGGTAACAGTAATTCATCTATTGATTATTCATTTGTTGACAGAGGATTGGAATCCGGAACATTTTCGTACAGGTTAAAACTTGTAGATGCTGATGGTCAATTTGAATACAGCAATAGTGTTGAAGCAGAAATCTCAATTCCTATTGAATACACGCTGGATCAGAACTATCCTAATCCGTTCAATCCATCTACGACGATTAAATATTCGATACCTGCTCAAAGCCAAATTACTCTAACAATATTTAATGTTATCGGACAGAAAGTCGCAGATATGGTTGAGGGTATCAGGGACATGGGTTATCATGAAGTAAAATTTGATGCCGCTAAATTAACGTCAGGCATCTATTTTTATGTGATGACTGCTAAGTCGCTGGAGGATAATCGCACTTTTACTCAAACCAGGAAAATGCTACTACTTAAATAGTAAAAACTGTAATTGTAATATTTTTAACCGGCTGAACAAGCCGGTTTTTTTATGTATTAACATATTCTTTGAATATAATTTCTCAGAAGAATCGCATATAGATAACTATTCTTAAAGTTGAGGCGACTTATCTAATCATATCATTGAAGTAATGCTCGTATCTTATAAAATAAAAGAAAATAGCTATTGACGTTTTTCTTTCAATTCTATAAGTTAAACCCGGAAATCCATCCGGTTTTTTAAGGGTGGATAAATGTGTCATAAAAATATTCGGAGGGAAGCATGCGTAAAAGCAGACCATATCTGTTTTATACTTTAATATTTGTTGTTTTTGTTCTTTTACAGGCAAATCTTTGTGCTCAGGTTTCGGCCAACAACAGCGATAAAAAATTTCCTGGTGGTAATGTTATTTTGAATCAGGAATCGCTGAATGAAATGCAAATTCAAAAATCAAAATTTGTAAATCTGAATCCGGAGTTGCATAAAATTTCGTCTGATCTCCTTCAGCTGCTTAAACCAGAATTACTTCCTTCAGCAACTTCTCTGGAAGAACATGCATTCTCATTTCAACAAATGAATGCTCTCAGGCTTGATATGACACAATCTTCAATTTCTGATCAGGTAAAATCCGGCAGAGTGTATGTTTACATTTATCTTAAAAACTCATCGAACGAAACATTTACTCCATTTCAAATTGAAATAACAGACCGAGATGAAAAAAATCATATTGTTGTTGCGTGGGTTACACTTTCTGATCTGGAGATAATTTCACGATTGGATAATGTAAAGAGTATTCAAACAGTTTTTCCTCCAGTGTTAAATACCGGTTCAGTAAATACACAAGGCGATATTATCCATCGTACATCAAATGTCCGTTCACTATTCAACTTTAATGGAACGGGAATTAATATCGGCGTGGTATCTGATGGAGTTACTAACAGAAGCTCGTCACAAAGTACCGGTGATCTTCCGGCTGATGGAAACGGACTGACAGTTTTAAATAATTCTCCCGGCGGTAATGAAGGCACTGCAATACTTGAAATACTTCATGATGTTGTCCCCGGTTCAAATTTATTTTTTCATGGTTATGGAACAAATACAGTTTCTTTTAATAATGCAATTACAAATCTTGTAAACGCAGGTTGTAAAATTGTTGGCGATGATATCGGCTGGATACAAGAACCTTTTTTTGAAGATGGAACCGTTGCGTCACACATTAAATCATTGGTTAATACAAATGATATTATTTATGTAACATCTGCGGGTAACGGTGCACAGAGTCATTACCAGGGAGATTTTTATCCTGCATCTTTTGATTCGGTTCAACATCATTTTGGTGAAGGTGATACGACAGAGGGTTATTATATGTATTTAAATATTCCAACAAGACAATCTGTAACTTTTGTACTTCAATGGAATGATCAGTTTGGTGCGTCTTCAAATGATTATGATATTTATTTATACCGAATTAATACAAATAATACTTTTACGTACATCGCCGGTAGTGAAGGTATTCAGAACGGAACGCAAAATCCACTGGAAGCATTTTCATGGACACGTCCAAACAATCCTGCACAGTCAAGTACCTATGCTGTTATAGTAACCAAATATTCAGGTGTTCCTAGAACATTGGAAGTATTTTTATATCCATCAGGAACAGCTCAAAACTATTCTAATAATATCAAACCGGAAGACGCGATTTATGGTCACGCCGCATTAGATGAAGTTGTTTCAGCAGGAGCTGTGAATCAATCCACTCCCGGTGTTATTG
>JAEXTA010000113.1 GCA_023453665.1 Bacteroidota bacterium
ATGCAGAACATAGTTAGGAAGAATAGGAATTTTTCCGCCGCCGCCGGGTGCATCAATCACAAAATGTGGAATTGCAAGTCCGCTTGTATGACCGCGAAGGTTTTCAATGATATTAATTCCGGTTTCAATTGAAGTCCGGAAATGATTTGCACCTTTTGTTTCATCAGCCATATACATGTAGTAAGGGCGTACTCTGATCTTTAATAACTTCTGCATTAAATCTTTTATTACTGCAGGATCATCATTTACATCCTTCATGAGCACGAGCTGGTTTCCAACCGGAATACCTACATTGGCAAGCATCTCGCATGCTTTTGAACTCTCCGGAGTAATTTCCCAGGGATGATTGAAGTGAGTGTTCACATATATTGGATGATATTTTTTCAACATATCACAAAGCTTTGGCGTAATTCTTTGTGGAAGTACACAAGGCATTTTAGTACCAAGCCGGATAATTTCGATATGGGGAATTTCTCTCAGCCGCTGCAGAATTTTTTCCAGCATAGCGTCGGTCAGCATCAAAGGATCTCCTCCGGAAAGAATAACATCTCTTATCTCGGTGTGTTGTTCAAGATAATTAAATGCGCTTTCCAGTCCTTTCATGGAAATTTTTTCGTAGTCACCGACTTTTCTTTTTCTTGTACAAAAACGGCAATACAAACCGCACTGGCTTGTAACAAGAAACAAAGCACGGTCGGGATATCGATGAGTAATGTTAGGTACAGGACTCATTGCATCTTCCATTAACGGGTCTTCTTCTGCATCAATGTCTTCGAGTTCGGCTTTACTTGGTACACATTGACGCCAGATCGGATCTCCGGGATAACGGATAAGGCTTAAGTAGTAAGGATTGATTCTTGCCTGAAAAAATTCATCCAGATCTTCCGCAGTTTTACGGTCAATATTGAACTTTTCCACGAGCTGATCGACAGTGTGAACACTGTCTCTTACCATTTGCTGCCACAGTTCCATGACTAATCCTTATGATTGTTTTTTATTTACTGAAAAACTTTCCGAACACTATCAGGCTTTCACCTTTGCTGTAAAAATCATTGATCTGTGCTACTATCGAGTAATTATTCCTCAAATAAAAATTTCTTGTTCCAAGGTAATTGTCTTTGGAAGATGTTTCTGCAAGTAACCATCTTCCATTGTTTTCAACTACAAATGATTCCGCATGTTCAAGCAGTTGTTTACCAATTCCTTTAACCGGAGAATTCTGATCGGACACAATCCAGTAAAGGTCGTACACTCCATCTGTAAGCGGTCTTCGTCCGGTACAATGGTATCCGAGCACCTGATCATTAAATTCATAAACATATATGTTGTAATCTGTCTGAAATATGTTTGATGCGGCAATATTAACTAACTCCATCGCAACAATTACCTCATTATCGGTAAAATTTGGTGTGGTGTTTAATAGTTTTTCTATTTTACCTGCATCATCCTGCTTTAGTTTTCGTATCATTTTTTTTTCTTAACAGAGCAAAGCTCGCAATTGTATTCAGCAGTTCATGATATTGTAAACCTGCTGCTGAAGCTGCACGGGCAAATCCCGAATCAGTTGAGATGTCGGGATTCGGATTAACTTCGATAACAAATGGCGTTCCACTTTCACTCAAACGTATATCAACTCTTGCATAGTCTCTGCAGTTCAGTGCTTCGAATGAAGCAAGAGCAGTCTCTTCAACAAGTTTTTTTGTGCGGACATTTAATTTTGCCGGACATTTTGGTTTTGTGTTGTCGTAGTAAACGCTGTCAGAAATCCATTTGCCATCGTAAGTAACAATCTTAGGCATACCATCTGGTAAACCTTTAAACTCTATCTCTGAAACAGGCAGTACGTTATCACCGAGAACTGCTACGTTCAATTCACGTCCGGTTATATATTCCTCGATGATTACATCCTGTCTGTAAGTATCAAACAAAAACTTCAACTGTTTTTTCAGCGAGTTAAAATTTTTAACCACAGAAAATTCGGATATACCTATGCTGGCATCTTCATTAAGAAGTTTAAGGATTACAGGAAATTTCAATCTGAAATTTTTAGGAAGGAGCTTTTCAGGATACTTTACGGTGAGATGTGCCGGAGTAGGTATATTGAATGACTGTAAAATTTTCTTTGCCCTGTCTTTGTTAAGACAGTTTGCTAGTGTCGAAGGAGGATTTCCGGTGTAGGAATATCCCAGCAGCCCAAATACACCTGCCATACAGTATTCGTATTCTGCTATACCTTCAACTGATTCAACAAAATTAAAAATTATATCAGGATCAATCTGGTTGATCTTATTAATGACTTTTGAAATATTTTTATCTACTGCGAGAGAATTAACCGAAGTAAAATTCTTTTCAAGACCCTTTCTGATTATTGACATCTCTTTCGAGAATCCTCTTTCAGAAAGATCATCATGTTCTTCACCGTTTTTCTTTGGTTTACCATTGTAAACCGTAAAAATACTTACGGGTGAATTGTAACAAATCAAAATTTTCGCGTTCGTTTTCATAACAACTTATATCTCATCGCTGCAACATAAAGAACTTTATTAATCATCTCGGTATAATTTAAACCTGCTGTGCGCGCTGCTTTAGGAAAACAGGAATTCTCTTCCGGATTTGGTAAAATACCGGGTAAAGGATTTATTTCAATAATATTCGGTTCGCCGTTTTTATCAAGCCTTACATCAATGCGGCTCCAGTCTCTGCATCTTAATACATTGTACGCGCGTAACACATTTTCTTTAATTTTTCTTTCCAGTTCAGGAGCTACTTTGGCAGGACATGAAAAAACATCAAGAGGATTTTCTTTAGTATCCAAAATCCACTTTGCTTCATAAGAATAAATCGGAACAAAGTCCTCGGGAAATTCGCTGAAATTAATTTCAACTATCGGCAAAGCTTCCGCAGTATTCCCATTTCCTAAAACTGCAACAGTAAATTCTCTTCCGGGTAAAAACTCTTCTATCAATGCAGGCTGATCGTATTCATTTACTACACGATTGATTTCTCTTTCAAGCTCGTTTTTGTCTTTAACAAATGAAGATGAAAAAATTCCTTTGCTCGAACCTTCCCAGCATGGTTTTACCATAAGCGGGAATTCCAATCCTGCTTTTTCTGCTTCTGAGATATTTGAAGCAACAACAAACTTTGAGTTAGGAATTTTGTGGTATGATAAAATTTCTTTTGTGCGGGCTTTGTCCAGACAGGTTGCAAGAGTCAGTGTGTCAGAGCCTGTATAAGGAATGTTAAGCATCTCCAGCATAGAAGGGATCTGTGCTTCACGGCTGACACCATAAAACCCTTCGGCGATGTTAAAAACTATATCAGGTTTAGTTTCTAAAAATTTATTGAATGCATTTTCGTTTGCTTCGATCATTGTGACGTTGTGATGTGCTTCAATAGCGGCTTTCACAGCATTGATCGTCTCCCATGTATCCCACTCGGCAAAAGTATCTACAGCTTTTTGCGGTTGAACTGCGCCATCTTTTAAAACAGGGGATAAATTTTCAGGGAAAGTTTCACTTTCAGGTTTGACATTGAAGGTTAATGCAACATTCAGTCTTAAACTAAACGAGGGAGATAAAATAAATTTTCCTTTAAAATTTTTTTAGCAAATATAACTATTAAAAAATATAAGTCAACAAGTTTTGAAGTGAGTGAAAAATATTTTTGCTCACGGAAATATTTTAAAAATATTTCTACATGAAATTTTAATGAAAAAATTTTATTAATCAAGAAGTGTAAGGCAACATGAAAAATAAATTTTTTGTGTGTTCGTCATGCTATTTTGGCGTACTTAAGATTTTCTTTGTGATACTGAAGCAGTGACTGACGTAAAATTTTATTTTCATCCCTCTCAAGATGTGGATCCGATTCAATTACACTGAATGCGGAAGATTTAGCTTTAATCAAAAGATCAATGTCATCGGGCAGCATTGCATGAATTAGTTCAGGGAAACCTGTCTGCTTCTTACCGAAGATATCTCCCGGTCCTCTGAGTTTCATATCCACTTCGGCAATTTTAAAACCATCTGTGTACTTTACCATCGTGTTAAGCCTGATAGATGTTTTCATCTTATCAATTTGTGATGAAGAAAGATACTCAATATCCTTTTGCTGTTTGCCGCTGCTGATAAATTCTTCCTTAGTGACAAGAATACAATAAGCCTCGGCAGTGCTTCTGCCGACACGCCCGCGAAGCTGATGAAGTTGTGACAATCCGAAACGATGTGCATCATTAATCAGAATGATATTAGCCCCGGGAATATCTATTCCGACTTCAATTACTGTTGTTGATATGAGTACGTCATACTTCTTTGACTGAAACAATATCATCTGCTCTTCTTTTTCTTTCCAGTTCATTCGCCCGTGTATCAAGCCGACGTTAATATCTTTAAAGACAGTTGTGGAGAGTTCATCAAAATATTTTTGTGCGGCTTTCAATTCCAGCTTTTCGGATTCTTCAACAAGAGGATAAACAATGAATGACTGCACTCCTTCTTTACTCTTATCAATGATGAATTTATAAATATCCGGCAGCTTGCTTTCACCACGCAGCAATGTCTTAACCGGTTTTCTTCCTTTCGGCATTTCATTAATGATTGATAGATCAAGATCACCATACAATGTCATAGACAATGTTCTCGGAATCGGTGTGGCACTCATCACAATTACATCAGGAGTTTTTCCTTTTGCAACGATCTTTGCTCTCTGCTCAACCCCAAAACGATGCTGCTCATCGACAACAATCAATCCGGGATTTCTGAATTCAACTTTTTCTTCGAACAATGCGTGAGTCCCTATTATTATATCGGCTTCAGATAATTCCGCTTTCATCTGTTTAATCTCTTTTTGATTTTTCATTTGCCCGCCGAGAAGAAGACTCACTTTAATTTTATGTTCGGGAAATTTCTGGTTCAGCTTCAACATTAACGAAGAAATGTTTTTTGCATGCTGATCAGCTAATATTTCAGTTGGTGCCATAAGTACGGATTGATAACCATTATCGACGGCAATTAACATCGAGATTAATGCAACGATTGTTTTTCCGCTGCCGACATCTCCCTGAAGTAAGCGGTTCATCGGTTCGCTGTTTGCCATATCATTTTTTATTTCAGTTAATGAATGAAGTTGTGCTTCTGTTAGTTTAAATGGCAGAACATCTAAAAAGTTTTTTATGAGATTGGATTTTATCTTTAGTGAGTTCCCCTCCTGCTTGGTTTTGTAGTTATGCTTTCTCAAAGCAACTAATATTTCGATAAAGAATAATTCTTCAAACTTCAGCCTGTGCTTTGCATCAGATAATTTCTTAAGACTTTCAGGGAAGTGATAGTTCTTTATTGCTTCTTTGAGGTTAAGCAGTTTGTGCTCTGAAATAATTTCCGGGGTAAGACTTTCTGAAATATGATCAGCATACTGTTCAACGGCGTTGCTTAAAATTTTCCGCATACTAAGATCACCAAGATTTCCGCTTCGTAATTCTTTTGGGATTCTGTAAAACGGAATGATCTTTCCGGTGTTCAATAAATTCTGTGATTCTTCTTCGGATATTCTGTCATAGTCTGGATGCGTAAACTGAAGTCCGCTGTATTTGGAAATAGCCGGTTTGCCGGACACCGCAAAGATATCTCCCTCTTTAAAAACATCCTGAAAATATTTTACACCCTGGAACCACACACATTCAAAATATCCTGAAGAATCTCTCATCTGTATTTTCAGGATTTCTTTTTTGCCGAACCTTCTTTTTTCTTTATCAACTACTTTTCCAATCACAGTAATCTCACCTGCAAAACCATTGATAACATAACCATAAGCTTTTGCTGCTGTTAATGTTGTTGTTCTGTCAAGATGTTTTGAAGGAAAGTAATGAAGCAAATCGTAAATAGTGACTATCCCGATTTTTTTAAAAGCTTCGGTGCGTTTTGGTCCGACAGATTTTAAATATTGTATCGATTGATTAAGTATATCAGGTTTTGTTGAATTCATTGATCGTAAATTAAATCAACTAAGATGTAATTACAATAATTCAAAAGTATTCTAAGGTACTCATTAGAGATGCTGTCACCCTGAATTTATTTCAGGGTCTTTTTTTCAAAGCGCTTAAACCTTTCAGAATAACATCAGATATTTTGGGAAGCCACTATAAGTTTTGGTCACTATCCGAGAATAAATTTGCTGAATATCACTTTACAATTATTTAATTTGAAACTAAATAATTTTAAGTGTGGGCAACTAATGATTAAAAGTTACAGCATAGCTTTTTTCTTTATCTTTTTCTTACTCTTAATCTTCGTCAGCCATTCCTGCAAAGAAGACTCTCCGGTAATTCCGCCACCGCCGCTAGTTCTCAAGGACACCATCACAATTGCAGTCACCGACGTCACGCACCGGAGTGCTTCGCTTAATGTACAATGCACAATGAACAATGTACAATCGCTTGTAAGATTATACAGGTTGTTTAACAGCAGTGAAACTCTTGTCTCTGAATTCCCGATAACTGCACAAGACACAACCATAATAGATGACAACAACGGAACCGGTTTACAGTTAAACACAAACTACTTTTACTACGCCGTTAGAATAGACACAACAGGTGAAAGAAAAGACACAAGCAACATAGTCGAAACAGCCACACTTGATACAACCAGCCACAATTATACCTGGCAGGAATATGTAATAGGTGAATGGCAAAGTGCTCTTTATGATGTTTGGGGAACTGATGAGAATAATGTATATGCGGTGGGTATTATAAGAATGAACGGACAAAACTATAGCGTATTACATTATGATGGTGTAGAGTGGTCTCCTATTGAAGATACAGTTGGCGGCAGTTCAATCTTTGGGTTCAGTTCGACAGATATTTGGGTAGTTGGAGGCGGAGTCTATCACCTCGAAAATGGGGAATGGACTAGAAAAGACGCAAAAAGTGTGAACAACCAGTTAATTCCATTAGATGCTGTATTATTCAATAATTCTCCCTACACCTCAGTTTGGGGGACAAGCAGCAGCAACCTGTATCTTGGAAATGAATGGGGAAAGATAATCCATTGGGATGGGAGTAAAGCAAGTGTGGTTTCAAGCAGTGAGGGTGAGACTATTAAAAACATTGATGGAATTAGTTCAGACTTTATTATTGGAGTTGGAACTGATTTAACTCCGCCCGGAATAACCGTTTATTATAACGGATTATCATGGTCAAACTATCCAAATGTAGATAACACATATTCACTCAATTCGGTTGCAATCATCAACCAGAAAAATATTTGTTTTGGAGGAGACGGAATCTTTCAAACGAAAAGAGGCGGTTTTTCCAAAATAGTAAGTACGGGGTATTATGTACGTGACATTGAGTATAACAAAGCTACGGGTGAGATTGTAGCTGCGGGAGATTTTGATGGCGTACATATATACAATGGAATGAGGTGGAAGAGCTTCAAAGAAGAAATCACTAATTCATCCACATCTTATTTTGGAATTTTTACTGTCAACAATAAAGTTTTTTGTGTTGGCAGAAACAATTCACAGGCAGTTATTGTAATTGGAACACGAAACTAATCTCACTCCATCTTCATATCGCGGGTCATAAGGTCTGTTGTGGCTTTGACTGGATCTTTATCTTCAAAAAGAATTTTATAAACTTCATCGGTGATTGGTGTTTCAACTTCGTAAGATTTTGATAGCTGAGATGCTGATCTGCTTGTCTCAACTCCTTCAGCAACCATAGTCATTGTTTTTAAAACTTCTTTTAGTTTTTTGCCCGCGCCGATTTGTTCACCTACATACCTGTTCCTGCTGTGGCGGCTCATACAAGTTACAATAAGATCACCCATTCCTGAAAGCCCTGCAAATGTTTCGGGCTGCGAACCCATTGCAACACCAAGCCGGGAAATCTCTGCAATGCCTCTTGTCATAATAGCGGCTTTAGTATTATCTCCGAATTTTGCGCCGTCAATAATTCCCGCACCAATCGCGATCACATTTTTAAATGCGCCTCCAAGTTCAACACCAAGTATATCCGTTGATGCATACACCCTGAAGTACGAAGTGATAAACGCAGCCTGGATTGATTTGGATGTCTCCGCACTTTTTGATGCTGCAACAACTGCGGTCGGAATTCTTCGGCTTACTTCTTCGGCGTGGCTTGGTCCTGATATAACTCCAATCTGTTGTTCATCAAGTGAGGGAAAAACATTTTTTAACATCTGAGACATTGTAAGAAGAGATTTTTTTTCAATTCCTTTTGCAACACTAACTAGTAAAGAGTTTTTAATGTTAGTGAGTTTTGTTTTTTCAACAACACTTCTTAAAAACTGGGAAGGTACGGCAAGCACGATCATGTTCTTACCTGAAGTTGATTCATCAAGATCATGGTTTATGTTTATTTCATCAGGGATTTGAATACCGGGAAGGTAAAGATCGTTTATTCTTTTTTTATCAAGAACTTTTGCGTAGTTCTTTTTATACTCCCAAAGAGTAACACTATGTCCGTTATAATGAAGAAGAACTGCAAGAGTAGTTCCCCACCCTCCTGCACCAAGCACAGAAATTTTCATTAGTTAAATTTGATTATTTCTTTTTAGCAAAGCTTAGTTTGCTTTCGCTGCCATTTAAAAGTCTTGTTATATTTTTTTTGTGTGTAAAGATAACAAGAAGTGATACAGCAATTACAAAAGGAAGAAGTGTATGATATCCGGGGATATCAACATGAAAAATATTTTCTCTTACAACCAGTGCAACAGGAACGGTTATCGCTCCTATTATTGAACCGAGAGAAACATATCTTGAAATAGTAACAACAAGAACAAAAACACCAACAGCAATAAGCATATCAACAGTTATGATCATCAGTAACATACCGAGTGCAGTTGCAATTCCTTTACCGCCTTTAAATCCGGCAAAGACCGTCCATATATGTCCGATAACTGCGGCAATTCCTGCAATTATCTGAACTAAAGTAAAATCATCAAATGGAGTTGCGTTTTCAAAAGGCATTGATCCGTAATGAAGTCTTGCAACAATAACAACAGCAAGTACACCTTTAAGTGCATCAAGCATTATTACAAAAATTCCATGTTTCCACCCAAGTACACGCATAACGTTTGTTCCGCCTGCATTGCCACTGCCGTGTTCGCGGATATCAATTCCTTTAACTGCTTTGGAAACGATTATACTTGTGGGAATGGAACCTATGAGGTACGAAAGAATAATTATAGTTGCTAAGAGAAACATTCATTTACCTTTATTTTCAGCGTATGTCAAAACTAACCATTACTTAAGATATTTTCAATAATTATTTATATACCGCAAATATTATTATTGACACATTATTCCATTATTATTATCGCAGAATTTATTCGGGAGTTTAGATGCTCTCTATAAAATTATGATTCACAAATCCATAATACTCTATTATATATAGATAACAGGAGCTCATAGAGATTAAATAATATCCTGGAAACCTGTTTTTTTTATAGGCTGTATTAGCTATATTTGCAACCAAAATTGCAGGAGTAAAAAATGGCAAAAACGCAATCATTTGCAGATAAAGCAAAAGCAAAGAAAAAAACAGAAGGTGTAAGTGTAAAATTCATTAAAACCGTAAAAACCGGCAAAGGCACTTACAAATTCAATGAAAAATTTGTAAAGCTGGATGATATCAGCAAAGTAACAGAGTTAAAATAAAATTCAAATTAAGCGGTTTTTCACCGCTTTTTTTGTGCCCTTCCATAAATCTTCCTTCATTTCTTGCATTAAACGTCAAAAATTCTAAATTGGTTTCTAATCGGCTGACATAAGATAACCGCCGTATGTTATTTACATCTCTAACAGGTTATCTGATTATATCTTTTCACAAAGAAAAAACAAAAGGAGGATAATTTTATGATTAGCCCAAGAAAGATGAAGTTCTATAATCTCAGGAATATTCAGCAAATTCCTCAGATAAAAAAACTAAGCAAGGAACAACTGTTCTCGTTAAATGTGGTTGGTAATGTTCTGCCATTCAGAACAAACAATTATGTTGTTGAAGAACTTATCGATTGGAATAATATACCCGCAGATCCAATTTATCAACTTACATTTATGCAAAAGGAAATGTTGACAGAAAATCAGTTCGACCGAATGGCCGATGCTCTGAAAGAGAAAGCCCCGCCAGGTAAGATAAAGGAAATAGCAGATGAAATAAGATTGGAACTCAATCCTCATCCCAGCGGTCAAATGACCATCAACGTACCCTCAATGGAAGATGAACCTGTACCAGGCGTTCAACATAAATACAAAGAAACCTGTTTAATATTCCCTTCAACCGCACAAACCTGTCATGCCTACTGTACTTTTTGTTTCAGATGGGCACAGTTTGTTGGGATGAATGATTTAAAATTCGCGACAGACGAATCAAACAGGTTTCAGGATTATATCAGGAAGCATAAAGAAATTTCAGATATCCTTGTCACCGGCGGTGATCCAATGATCATGAGCGCGGCTAATCTTAAAGCATATCTTGAACCTTTACTCAAACCGGAATTCGAACATGTAAGATCAATAAGGATCGGAACTAAATCCGTTGCTTACTGGCCTTACAAGTTTGTAACTGATAAAGATGCTGATGTAATTCTGAAACTTTTTGAAAACATAGTCAGATCCGGTAAACATCTTGCAATCATGGGACATTACAATCACTGGGTTGAATTGTCCACAGATATAGCCAGAGAGGCAATCAAAAGAATCAGAAACACAGGTGCACAAATAAGGACACAGTCCCCACTTATAAAACACATTAATGATGATCCGGATGTATGGGCAGAGATGTGGAAAGATCAGGTAAAGCTTGGATGTATTCCTTATTACTTTTTTATTGAAAGAAATACAGGAGCTAAAGAGTATTTTTCAATTCCGCTTTACAGAGCTTATAATATTTTCAGGGAAGCTTATTCAAAAGTATCAGGATTAAGCAGAACTGTACGCGGACCCTCAATGTCTGCAATGCCCGGTAAAGTTGCAGTTGAGGGAATTTCAGAAGTGAACGGTGAAAAAGTTTTTGTGCTTCAGTTATTGCAGGGAAGAAATCCGGAATGGGTGAAGCGTCCCTTCTTTGCAAAGTATGATAAACGAGCTGCCTGGCTTACAGATTTAAAACCTGCTTTCGGTGCTGAAAAATTTTTCTACCAGGATGAGATGAATGAGATCGTGAAAAGAGGAGTTGGTCAGATATACTTTAATAAGCTGAGCGAACCGGTTTCAGCAGGACTTGTAGCCTGATATTCTGTTTGAGGGAAGTCTGATATTTGAACTTTTATTCAAGCAACTTCAAATAATTCGAGACTAAGGCTTCCTTCAAGTTTTAATAACCTGTCTTTAATATTAATCCCGGCAGAATAACCGCCAAGTTTTCCGTTTGCTTCAATCACTCTGTGACATGGAACTATGACAGGAATTGGATTCGAACCGTTTGCCTTTCCAACCGCTCTTACTGCTAACAAATCGCCGGTTCGTTCCGCAAGTTTTTTATATGAGATCGTTATTCCATACGGAATCTTTATAAGTTCGTTCCAGACTTTTAGTTGAAAATTTGTTCCGGTCAAATCCAGAGGTATTTCAAATTTCTTTCTTTCTCTTTCAAAATACTCTTTAAGCTGATCATACACACCGAACATATAAGGATCGTCCGGCTGAAGTTTTATAGCATCTGAGATGTCACGTTTATCGTACCTACCAATGAATAATTTTTTCAAACCTCTGTGAGATGAAACCGCGGTAAAATTAATTCCCTCAATTATGAAAGATGTCATATAAGTATTTGTGTTCATATTTACCATCATTATTAAAGGGTTAAGAAAAAAAAAGGAAGCGCTGATTTAATCACGCTTCCCTCAAAATTAAATATTTAATAGAACTAAGCTGCCTAACCAGCTACAACTTCCAGCGCCGGATTAACATCTCTTTTTAATAATCCTTCAATTGCATTCAGAGTACCGCTGATTGAACTCGGACAGCTTCCACAAGCGCCTTGATAACGGATTGTAACTGTAAAACCGTTGATCCCGAGCACTTCAAGTCCACCGCCGTCGCCGGCAAGCGCAGGACGCACTCTTTGATCTAACAATTGATTTATCTGTTTTAATAACTCATTTGAATTTTCATCGAGAGATTTAATTTCTTTCTCAGCAGGTATCTGTGTTTTATCAAAGTTTTTGATGAACTCAATAAAAGGTCTTTGTATTTGTCCCCAGTTATGCTGTTTGGATTTTTCGATCGTTACAAACTTATCCATATAAAAAACTGAAACAACTCCGTCTATTTCAAAGATACCTTTGGCGAAAGGGTCATCCTGAGCAGATTGTTTATCCGGGAATTGTCTTGTCTCAGCAATTAATAATTTTTCATTGAGAATAAATTTAAGTGCGTGCGGGTTCGGGGTTAAATCAACGTCTTCTACCATTAACATATCATATCTCCTTAATAGAATTTAGAGCAAAAATAAACTTTAATATTTACTACTTCAAGTTTATTAAAATTAAACTAAAAATTTTAGCCGAGTTGTTTTTTCAAGCGGGTTATTTCATCTTTTAATGCGGCTGCTCTTTCAAATTCTAGTTCTTTTGCAGCCTGGTACATTTGTTCTGTTAACTGTTCAATTAAATCTTTTTTCTGATCAATACTCATATACTTCAAAACAGGCTCGGCTACCTTTGAAAAACTGAAACTTTCTTTTTCTTCTTTCTTCCTTACATCAGCAATTGAAGTTGAGGAAAGAATCTCTTCCATACTTTTATAGACTGTGAGAGGTGTTATACCATTCAACTTATTATACTCAGTCTGCAGAATTCTTCGCCGGATTGTTTCATCAATTGTTTTTTGCATCGAGTTAGTAATTTTATCTGCATACATAATTACTTTACCGTTCACATTTCTTGCTGTCCTTCCTGCAGTCTGCATCAATGATCTTTCACTTCTTAAAAATCCTTCTTTATCAGCATCAATAATTGCGACGAGTGAAACTTCAGGTAGATCAAGACCTTCTCTCAACAGGTTAACTCCTACCAGTACATCAAACTCACCTAGACGAAGATCACGGAGTATTTCCACACGTTCAAGCGCATCAATATCACTATGAATGTAGCGGACGCGAATATTTATTTTATCAAGATAGTCTGAAAGATCTTCTGCCATTTTTTTAGTTAGTGTGGTAACAAGAACTCTTTCCTGTCGTGAAGCTCGTTCCCGTATTTCTTTTATCAAATCATCAATCTGACCTTTAATGGGGCGAACTTCAATATCAGGATCAAGAAGACCTGTTGGACGAATGATCTGTTCAACTATTACACCCCCGCTTTTTTCAAGTTCATAATCAGAGGGTGTAGCGCTTACAAAAATAACCTGGTTAATCATACTCATAAATTCATCATACTTCATTGGTCTGTTGTCAAGCGCTGATGGAAGACGGAATCCATGTTCAACAAGAGTTTCTTTTCTAGCACGGTCGCCATTGTACATTGCGCGTAACTGCGGAACAGTCACATGAGATTCATCGATTATCAATAAAAAGTCTTTAGGGAAATAATCGAACAGGTTATATGGTCTTGAACCAGCCGCACGTCCATCCATGTGTCGGGAATAATTTTCAATACCTGAACAGTATCCTATCTCTTTCATCATTTCTATATCAAACTTTGTTCGCTGTTCAAGTCGTTGTGCTTCAAGATATTTTTCCTGTGAACGAAAATATTTTAACCGTTCTTCTAGTTCTTCTTCAATAGTGTAAATAGCTTTTTGAGTCTGTTCACGGTTTGTAACAAAATATTTTGCCGGATAGATTGGGGTTGAGTCAACTTCTTTTAAAACATCCCCGGTTATTGAATCTATGATTGAAAGTTTTTCTATTTCATCATCCCAGAATTCAATACGAATTGCTTCATCATACTGATAAGCAGGAATTATCTCCACAACATCACCTCTCGCTCTGAATGTACCACGATTAAAGTCGGCATCATTCCGAACGTAGTGAATATCAATCAACTCTCTTAAAAGTTTTTTCCGCTGTATCTGCTGACCTTTTTTCAGAAAGATGATCTGATTCGCATATTCCTGCGGTGCACCAATACCATAAATGCAGCTTACACTCGCTACTATAAGAACATCATTTCTTCCTTCAATTAAGGAAGTTGTTGCTTTGAGTCTTAGCCTGTCAATTTCTTCATTGACGGAAAAATCTTTTTCAATGTAAAGATCGCTTGATACAACGTAAGCTTCTGGTTGATAATAATCATAGTAGCTTATAAAAAACTCCACGGCATTATTCGGAAAAAATCCTTTAAACTCTGAGTACAACTGAGCAGCAAGTGTTTTATTATGTGAGATTATCAGGGTCGGTTTATTAATTTCAGCGATAACATTTGAGATGGTAAATGTTTTTCCGCTGCCTGTCACACCAAGCAATGTCTGAAATTTATCTCCTCTATTGATACCTTGTGTAAGTTGTTTTATTGCTTCAGGTTGATCACCGGAAGGTTTGTAATGTGATACAAGTTCAAATTTATCCATCGTTAATCTAAAAATACCTCGGCAGCGTGAAAATATTCCTTGTGCAAATGACCGCGAAGTCTGACGGTTTCAGCATCAATAAATCCCTGAGGAAGCATTAACGGGGCCTGGATCATTACTTCCATTCCGTTCTTATCCACAGCGTAAAAAATTGAAACCCCGTTTGCATTATCCGGCTGAATTCCTTTTTGAGTAACAACTTTCACTACAATATCTTTGTTAGCATTGTTGTTAGGATCAAAATCAGAAAATGCACCCAGTCCCTTAGAACCGGAAAAGTAAAAAGTATATATCAGGAAAACACCAATCAGCAGGAGCAACGGTAAAATAAATTTTTGAAGTTTTTTCATTTCAGCTATCGGGTTGTTAATAAAAATTGTTTTCAATTTAGTAATTTTTGATGTAACTATTCAATGGAAATTACCGTTGTTATAACCACTTTTAGGAAAGAATATGGATGCTGAAAAAAAAATTATTCTGTCAGGCGGTGTATTCGGTTTTCTCGGTGTAGCGTTAGGTGCCTTCGGTGCGCACGGATTAAAGAATATCCTAACTCCTGAACTTCTTGAAGTTTTCAGAACCGGGGTATTGTATCAATTAATTCATTCAGTTGTAATTTTGGCGATTGGCTTATCCGGCAGAAAAGAGTTTAATATTGCCTCAATGTTTATAAGCGTGGGTATTATTTTATTTTCCTTTTCACTTTATGCTTATACTCTGACAGGAATAAAATTTATAGCAATGGTAACTCCGATTGGAGGAGTATCATTCCTTATTGGCTGGCTTCTGATGATTATTAAAGCTGTTCAGAATAAAACCAAATGCTAACTATTCTTAACCGCTTTCAGTTTGAAAAAAACTTCTTCGGGGGAAAAAATACCTGAGAAAAACCTTTCGTACATAACGGGTTCCATGTTTACGATAATATCCATCCACTTTAATGCTGCAAAGTGTGAAGTGATAAATTTTTTTTCCAGGACTTCAAACTGCGCACCTGTTTCATAATTAGTGCGGTGATTTAATTTCCACTTCTCATAAAACTTCAACTTGCGGTTGCCTATGTACTCATAATTATCAAAAGTTCTAATTGAAAATGGAATTTTATGATCCGGGTCACCAAAGTATTTTGTGTTAAGAAAAAACGGGGCATATACAATTAAAAGTCCGTTTGGTTTAAGTATCCTGTAAAGTTCAGTTAGAGTTTTATTAAAGTTCTCTATATGCTCTAGAACATGTGATGCATAGATTTCGTCAAACGTATTAGCTTCAAACGGGTACGGGAAGGTGTTAATGTCGTGGATCATATTTCCGCCGTAATCAACAATGTCAATGTTGATGTAACCTTCTTTAATATCTTTTCCGCAGCCGAGGTTGAGTTTCTTGCTCAAGTTTGTCCTGTTATTTTTTATCCGTGTATCGATGGATGATTTGGTAGTTGTTCAATAATTTTTGCTTCAATAGTTGAAAGTTCGTCAAGTCTTGTTTGAACTTCTTTTTCATCATAATAAAGCTTTGCTAATTTAATAAATGTAACGTAGTGGCCCGCCTCTGATGCGGCTAATTCTTTATAAAAATTTTTCAATTCTTCATCAGGGATGTTTTCTCCCAGCAATTGCAATCTTTCACATGACCGGGCTTCAATTAAACCTGAAACAATCAGCCTGTCAAGAATTCGTCCTGGCTCACTGGTTCTAAGGTGTGTCATTAATTCTTTTACATAAGGATCACCTTTATCCTTGCCTAAGGTAATTCCTTTTGAATTCAGAATCTGAACTACTGACCGGTAATGCCCAATTTCTTCTTCAATCAAATCTGACATTGTTAATGAAATCTCTGTATACTCAGGGTAACTGGACAATAGACTCATTCCTGTTCCGGCAGCTTTCTTTTCACAGTGTGCATGATCCATGATAACTGCTTCAAGGTTTGATAAGGCAGTTTTTATCCATCCTTCTTTAGTGGAATTTTTCAAACAGAGCATAAAGTCTTAAAAACCAAATAGTACCGAAAGTGTGAATTGAAGGTTATTTATACTTCTTGCATTTGCGACTACTGTTCTATCGTTTGCTGCATTGTAAAGTGGATCTTTTTCATCATTTAAGGAAGTGTAGGCATCGACTCTATCAAACGATGGAACACTTTTATATTCCCTTCCGACAGGATTTACAAGATTGTAATGTATGCCTGCATCAAGGGTCATAACGGGACCTAATGATATTTCAACTCCGCCTCCAAATCCAAAACCAATCCTTGATTCAGAACCAATTTCATAAGTTCTGCTCGGCACTCTTTGAACTCCCTGAAAGGTAACTTCACCGGAAATCGTATTGAAAGCTACATTTGCATCAAGGTAAGGTGTTATCGGAACCATCGGTATATTTATTTTGAATTCAGGTCCAACCCTAAGGGCTACAATTTTGTGCGAAAGTTCTATTTTATCCTGACTTGAAGTTGCATTCCCATCATTTGAGAGGTTTGAATAATCAAGTTCACCTTTAAAAGAAATTGACAGAATGGATACTTTGGCTTTCAGGTGCAGATTGTAACCGGAACTCAACCCGTATTTAGTACCATTATAAAAATCAGTGGTACTTCCTCCATAGTCACCCGTTGGAGTTACATAGCCCAATCCGCCTCCAACTTTGACTGAAAGCTGTGAAAACGATACTGATGAAAAAATGAAAGTGATCAGAACACATAGAATTAAATTTTTCATGACTGATTTCCTCCTTTTATCTGAGTTATTTAAAATTACGTTTTTTAGAAATCGAATAAAACAGCTTAATAAAAAGATTAGTTAAAGTCTCATCAGGTTTAAAACAAAAAACCCGGTTTTTTGACCGGGTTAGACAGTTAATATTTATTAACTCAATTTAAGGTTATAACAGGGAAATTAACTCCCTTAAGTGTGATCTCCTCGACTTTTAGCTTGGCAACCCCTTTCCTCAGAATACCTAATTCAATAGCAGCAGCTTTGGATAAATCCAGGTGTCTGCCACCGATGTAGGGTCCGCGGTCATTGATTCTTACAACTACCGATTTCTCATTTTTCGGGTTTGTAATCTTTAAAAGGGTACCAAATTTCAACTTTTTATGAGCAGCAGTAAACGCCATTTGATCATAGATTTCACCATTTGCTGTTACTTTACCGTGAAATCCCGGTCCATACCAGGAGGCTTTCATGTCTCCTATGTTAGTATAGTCGATCAATGATGTTTGGGGTAAGTTCTCTTCTTCATTAACTGGAATTGTTTCTGCATCCATCACTGGTTCTTCCGAGACCGTTGTTTCTGTTTTAACAATTGTGAAACCAACCAGTGATATCATAACCAAGATTAAGAACATCTTCGTTAATGATTTCAATAAATACCTCACTTATTATTATTTGAATTTGACACCCCAAAGTTATGGCCAGCCGGTTGAACAAACAATTCAGGTTAAGTGTCTGAAGCTGCCGGATTTATA
>JAEXTA010000149.1 GCA_023453665.1 Bacteroidota bacterium
GTCGTGAATCTGTCTCTGAAGAAAATCTTTCTTTCTCAGGAAGTTGTTCCAATTTTTCAACATCTGCTTTTGCTGGCTGAAGCCATGCAGGGACACCCTTCTCTTTATTTTTTCTCAGTAGTTTTGGTACACCGGCTTTACGAAAATATTTTTGTGCAATTATATCTGTTGCAACCTGAGACCATTGTGAAGGCACATAAACATCCTCCATCTTAAATACAGTTGAACCATCAGGATTTTTTATTTCCGATGTTCTTTTTTCAAACTCTATTGAAGATAGGGGATCTTTACCAGCCTCAGTGAATAGTCTTGTTAATTGCATCATGACTCCAGTTTCAAAATGTGTTGCTTAAAATAAATTGTTTAAAAATTTGGTCGGATGATTTCAGAAGCTTGTGCGAAAGTATAAATATTATTTTCATCCAGTTATTATTTTTGAGTTGGTTGTTGTGACTAAAAACAAAATAAAAAAAAACGAAGTAAAAGAAAATTAAACCAGAAAATTTTTTTTTGCGGTCAAAAACTCTGACTCAATTTGTAATAATTTTCAGAAAATGCAAAGTTATTTTTAAATCAAATAAAAAAAATATTTTTCACTACTTACTTGTATTAATCACAAATTAATTTTTGATAATCTAACTCCGAAAAATTCTTCGATAAGATAAAAAGAATTCAACAGGATTATTGAACGAATAATCTTAATTTTTCGTAACGATTTTATGCCGTTTGTGTAAAACATCCGGTTATTTGTTAATACTCTGTATAAGTATGTAACAAAAAAAAAAGATTTTAATTCAGACAATCCTGTAAAATAAGCCAAAGGTTTAAAATTGAACCAGGAAAAAATAATTGAAGTAACCGGTCTAAGTAAAAAGTTTAAAGAACTAAAGGCTGTGGATAACCTTGATTTATCGGTGTACAAAGGAGATGTGTTCGGTTTCCTTGGTCCTAATGGTGCCGGGAAAAGCACGACCATAAGAATGTTGGTTTCACTGATAAGACCATCGCAAGGTTCAATCAAAATATTTGGTAAGCCGCTTGAAAAACACAGGAATGAAATCCTGCGCAAGATAGGGGCCATTGTTGAGAAACCGGATTTTTATGGATACCTGTCTGCATATAAAAACCTGGAAATATTAGGTCGTCTTTCCGGCGCTGATGTTTCAAGAAAAAAAATATTTGAACTTCTTGAACTGGTTGGTCTTGAAAAAAGATACAAGAGTAAAGTTAAAACATATTCACACGGTATGAAGCAAAGATTAGGAATAGCACAGGCTTTACTTCACGATCCTGAATTAATAATTCTTGATGAACCTACAACCGGTTTGGATCCGCAGGGTATGAAAGAAATCCGTGATCTCATCCTGATGTTAAGTAATGAAAAAAAGAAAACCATTTTTCTGTCATCACACATTCTTTATGAAGTTGAACTTGTTGCAAACAGAATGATAATTATAAGCAAAGGTTCTGCAAAGGTTGAAGGTGAAGTAAAAGAACTTCTTAATGCAAATAAACTGCGGGTAACTTTTGAAGTTAATGATCCTGAGAAAGTTACTTCAATCATCAATGCCAGCCTATGGAAAGATAAATTGGAAACAACAGCAAATAACAGATTCATATTTTCAATGCAGGAAAGTGAAATTGCGCTGCTTAACAAACAGCTTAACGAAAACAACATCCTGGTTAGCGCGGTTGTTCCCACAAGATCACTTGAAGAATTTTTCCTCCAAATAACCGAGAAGGCTTCATAATGATTACACTTGTAAGAATTGAATTATTTAAGATTTTCAAAAAATGGAGAACCTATATTGGTTTCATTGCAATTGGTTTGCTTGTCGGCGTTATTCAGCTTGCTATGGCTTTGGAAGGTTCACACTCACTTCAGTTTATGACAAGAAATCTTCAACAGTCATTTTTCTTTGTTGGAAATCTTTTAAATGGATACCTTGTATCATACATAATACTTGGTGCACTTGCAGTCCATATACCATTTCTTATAACTCTTGTAGCGGGAGATTTATTAGCTGGTGAAGCAACTGCAGGTACTTACCGGCTGCTTGTAACAAGACCTGTTTCAAGATTCAGGATCATAGCATCAAAATTTATTGCCGGAATGATTTATACAATTATGTTGATAGCTTTTCTCGGCGTAATGAGTCTTGGAATAGGTATTCTTATATTCGGGACAGGTGAACTGCTGGTGTTAAGCAACAGTACAATTATTGTTTTTGCGTCTTATGATATCATTTGGCGTTTCCTGCTTGGTTATGCTTTTGCCGCGCTTAGTATGACAGTTGTTACGTCACTTGCATTTTTGTTTTCCTCATTAGTTGAAAACGCAATCGGACCTATAGTAACAACAATGGCAATAATCATAGTCTTTCTGATTATTTCAGCAATTGACATCGAGATATTTCAAAGTATACAGCCTTACCTGTTTACAACTTATATGTCATCGTGGAGGTCTTTCTTTGATGATCCTGTTGACTTTAATGAAATAATAAAATCATCATTGATACTTGCCGCGCATATAGTCGGACTTTTCTCACTTACGGTATTTTTATTCAGAAGAAAAGATATACTCACTTAAAATTTTCAGGAAAATTATTATGAATAAAATTTTTGTTCTGCTTTTGGTCATATTTCAAGTGACATTCGCACAAAATGATACACCTGAAAAAATGCTTAAAGATGTTCAGGAAGAATTCTCCAAAATAGAAGATTACCAGGTTGATGTAAGAATTAAAGTTGATGTTGAGTTCATCAAAGTGCCTGAGACAAAAGCAAAGATATATTTTAAACAGCCTGATAAAACACATATTGAGTCAGAGGGTTTTGCAATGCTGCCGAAGGAAGGAATAAATTTTTCTCCTGTTGGCTTACTTAAGAAAAAACATACTGCCATTTTTGATAAAGAAGAAGAAATCAATGGAATAAAAACAACTAGGATAAAAATTATTCCACTTGAAGAAGAAACAGAAATAATTCTTTCAACATTCTGGATTGACACCAAAAGAAAAATAGTGTTAAAGGTTGAATCAACGACCAAAACAAACGGCACATTTATGATCGAATTAAATTATGATAAGCCAACCGAAAATCTTTATCTGCCATCATCAATGGTTTTTTCTTTTAATGTCGATAAGATGAACATTCCCAAAACATGGAGCGGTGATCTGAATTCTAAAAAGGATGAGAAAAAAGATTCCAAACCGACAACCAAAGGAAGGGTTTATATCTATTATTCAAACTACCAGATAAATAAGGGAATTCCTGATTCGGTATTTGAGGTAAAAGATAAATAATCATTTAGGCAGCACCATAGTCCGTACCTTCCGCTTATAATATTTAACGGCAGTTTTTTATATTGAACTGCCAAAATATTCTTCTCAAACAATTCAAGGTCGAAAATGAGATCAATACTAATCATACTATTAGTTGTAAGTGTTATTTTTTCATTTTACCTATTGCTTAAAAAAGGTAAGTCAGCAAAGTATTTTATTATTCTGTCTGCGTTGCTGATGGTAGCTTTATATTCAATCAGGTTTATCCCGCAGGGGATTAAAGCAAGAATATTTCCCGAATTTCTTGGTGTCGAAAATTTCTCTCAGGAAAATCCGTATAGTTATTTAAATGATGATTTTAATTCCGATTCACTTAGAGCCGAATGGATTAAATACAATACGGAAATGATTGATCTTAAGCTTGCATCAGGAAAACTTATTATGACTCCCCAAGTTGAATCTGTCTGGTGGATGAAAGACCGCGGACCAATGATTTATAAAATGATTGAAGGTGATTTTAGTTTTTCAACAAAAGTTGAAACGCGAAAGGCAAGCGATACATCTTCATATCCTGATAAACTCTGGCAGTTTGGCGGTATAATGCTTCGTGATCCCGCTTCGGAAGATGAATCGAAAGGGGAGAACTATGTTTTTATTGTTGTTGGTTATCGCGGTTCAAAACTTCAGGTTGAAGTGAAGAGCACTAAAGATGATAAAAGTGATGTAATAGGAATTGACTGGCCTACAGGTGATGCAGAAGTAAGAATAAGCCGCAAAGGAAATTTATTTTATATGATGGCAAGAAAAAATTCTGCTGAAGAATGGCAGGTAATGGAAACGTATGAAAGAGCAGATCTTCCCGAAAAATTACAAGCTGCGATAATTGTTTATTCCTTTAGTTATAATAAAGGTGTGGGTGATCTTACAGCAAGGTTTGATGAAATAAAATTCTGGAAATCTGATTTTGATTTATAATTATTAACCTCTTTAAACCGTGGAGAAAGATGACATCTTTATTAGCTAATACAGAAATCTCTCTGCTTTATAAATTTGTCATTATTTTCAATCAACGATTCGAAATAGAAAGATGTCATCTTTTATAATCTCTGTTTATGTAAACTGAATTACAAAACCTGAAAACCAAATCACAACTGAATGAAAAATAAAATTTGTATTGTAACCGGCGCAAATACCGGGATCGGAAAATCAACAGCAGCAGGATTAGCAGCACTCGGCGCTGGAGTAATAATAGTTTGCCGCAATAAAGAAAAGGGTGAAGAAGCAAAACGGCAGATAATCAAACAAAGTAAAAATGATTTGGTTCATTTATTTGTTGCCGATCTTTCTTCAATGAATGAAATAAAAAAACTTTCTGAAGAGATACATAACAAGTTTGTAACAATAGATGTACTCGTTAATAACGCTGGTATAATCCTTCATCAACGCCAGCTAACAGTTGATGGTTATGAATACCAGTTTGCAGTAAACTATCTCTCTAATTTTTTATTAGTTCATTTGTTGATGGACTTATTAAAAAAAGCATCTCCGTCAAGAATAATAAATGTTTCTTCCGGTGCGCACAGGGGAGTAGGAATAAACTTTAATGATCTCCATTCCGAAAAAGAATACAAATACCTGCAGGTTTATGGAATGTCAAAACTTGCACAGGTTCTATTCACATATAAACTTGCTAATGAGTTATCGGGAACAGGAATAACAGTAAACACGCTCAGCCCGGGAGTCGTAGCAACAAACCTGTTAAGTGATTTCCAGGGCAAACCACGTGCACTCGGATTTCTTCATAAAATAAAAAATGACAGCCCTGATAAAGGTGCCGAAACCCCTTTATATCTCGCAACCTCGGATGAAGTGAAAAATATAACAGGAAAATATTTCGCCAATAAAAAAGTTGAAGATACTTCCATGGTAAGTTATGATCAGAATACAGCCGAAAGATTGTGGAATGAGAGTCTGAAACTTTGCGGCATTACAAAATTCGGGATATAAAAATTCCATTAAACTTGCCGTCAACTTAATATAGTCTTAAGTTTACACGTGAAATTTTTTACAATATTATATACTAACCTTTCCCGCTCGGTCACAGATTCCATTGAAAAGCTGAAGATGACTGAATACACCTTTATGATCGGTGTATCGGTTATCATCGGTATTCTTGCAGGGCTTGCCGCTGTTCTTATCAGGTTGATGATTCATTTTGTCGCAGACATTGCATTTCCGGGAGAAGGAAATTTTCTTGAAAATGTAATAAACACATCATGGTATTTAGTTTTACTTGTTCCGATGATCGGCGGATTAATTGTCGGTCCTATGATTCACTTTTTTGCACCAGAAGCAAAAGGTCACGGTGTACCTGAAGTAATGCAGGCAATACTTCTCAAAGGTGGTAAGATAAGAGGCAGAGTTGCATTCATCAAAACTATCGCCTCCGCAATTACAATCGGAACGGGCGGATCAGTAGGAAGAGAAGGACCAATTATTCAGATCGGTTCAAGCCTTGGTTCATTAGTCGGTCAGTTTCTTCGCATATCAAGTAAAAGATTAAAAACATTTGTCGGATGCGGCGCTGCTGCAGGTATTGCCGCAGCATTCAACGCGCCGATTGCCGGAGCTTTATTTGCAGTTGAAATTATTTTAATGGATTATGCAGTTGTTCAATTTGCACCAATAATAATTTCGGCTGTTGTAGCTACACTTGTATCACACACATTTGAAGGAAACTTTGCCGCGTTCCTTGTTCCGCAGTTTCATCTCTTTTCACCTTATGAAATTATACTGTACCTGGTTTTAGGACTCGCAAGCGGCGTAGTTTCATACCTGTTCATAAAAGTACTTTACTTCTTTGAAGATTTTTTTGAGAAGAAAGTCCGGATCCGTGAATACTACAAACCCGTGTTAGGCGGATTAGCAATAGGGATTATCGCACTGGTGTTTCCGCAAATTATGGGCGTGGGTTATGAAACTATGGATGATGCGTTTTACGGAAATCTATTATGGCATACAGCGTTCATATTAATTTTTGTAAAGATTATTGCAACATCCATTACGCTTGGTTCGGGAGGATCGGGCGGAATTTTTGCACCGTCACTTTATATGGGTGCAATGCTCGGTTACTCATTCGGTATCTTATCAAACTATTTATTTCCTGAAGTAACCGCGCCCGCAGGTGCTTATGCCGTTGTTGCAATGGGCGGACTTGTTGCCGGAACAGCAAGAGCTCCGTTAACTGCAATCATCATCGTGTTTGAACTTACAAATGATTACCGAATAATTCTTCCTTTGATGGTAACCTGTATTATAAGCACACTTGTTTCATCAAAGTTATCACGCGAGTCCATCTACACACTAAAACTTCTGCTGAGAAATATCGGCATAAAAGAAGGTGCTGAAATAAATGTAATGGAATCAATATATGTCCGCGATGTTTACAGCAAAGATTTTGATTCAATTCTTGAACACGAAAATTTTAATATGGTAGTGAACAAAGTACTCCGGAGTAAAAGCCCGGAATTTCCTGTGCTGGATAACCAAGGTACAATCAAAGGAATGATTTCCATCTATGATATTAAAGAACACCTGTTTGAAAAAGATTCGCTAAAAGATTTACTGATCGCAGGAGATTTTGCGGATCCGGTTTTCAAAGTCGCACACGCAGACGAAAACTGCCAGGCAGCTTTGGATAAAATGAAAAAACACGATTATGACGGCATTCCCGTAGTTGATTCTGCCGACAGTAAAAAAATTCTCGGAATGCTCTGGCGTAAGGATATACAGGACGCTTACCAGAAAGAAATTGAAAACCGTGACATTACCTCCACACTCGCCAGCAGCATAAGTATGAAGGATGATGAACACCAGCACCGTTTTATAGAAGGGTATTCAATAATTGAAATAAAACCGCCCGCATCATTTATCGGTAAATCGATCCGACAGCTAAACATCAGGAAAGAATATGGTGTGGATGTTTTGTCTATTAAAACAAAAGAGAAAAAAGGGGAAAGGATCACTGCAATACCAAATCCCGACTACGTTATAAAAATTGATGACACACTCTTAATAGCCGGTGAGATTAAAAATATTAATTTATTGCAGAGTGTGAACTGATAGATTACTGATTAAATCCAGTCAACTCTCATCTGTAATTGAAAAGATCAGCCCATCCTTAAATTCATATTCTGATTTTCCATTCATTTCAATTCTTTCACCTGCTTTTGGTCCATCAGGAAAATCAACAGCAAGTACAGCCGTATATTTAATCTCAACAAAAACCTTACTGCCGGATTCCGTTACCGAAATAATTTTCTGCTCTCGTTCACTAAAAAGACCGGCGGACTGTCTTGCTAATTTTTCAAACTCATCCTTGCCAGATGTTGCAACATTAACAACATCATTGGAAATATTCTTGAAGTGAATATCAGGATGAACTGATGAAAGCATTTCATCTATGCTGAATGAGTTGTACGCGGAAATGAAATTACTGATTAGTGAAAGTTGTGATGACATTTTCTAACTGAATTATGTATTAATTATTAAAGAGGTTAGTGCTTATTACTATGCTCAATTTTTGAATCAAGGATGGATAAAATTTTAGGGCCTACATTCTGTGCCCATTCGACAACACTTTGATCGACCCTAACTCCGTGTGCGGCTCTATTGCCAAACATAACAATCGTCCGCAAACCATCTAATTCTGAATCATTAAGTACACCATTCCTTTTGAGATTGTATAATAATGAAGGGATATCACTTCTTGAATCAATTTTATAAAATTCAATAAGCTTTTGAATTCGCTTTTCAATTTCAATTCGTAATGAAACTAAAGCCAAGTTCGAGTTATTGTCTTTAGTTATAAATACTTCCTCTTTCGCTTCTAAAATCTTTAAACTTGTATCTGATACTTGTTTGATAATTTTATCACCAGCTTCTTTTAAATCTTGAAATTCAATTTTGAATCCACCGGGGAGTTCCATCCCTTTTATTAAGCCGGAGAACCAAGGCAAAAACATAATCACAATTAATGCTAAATCGATTGAATCAATTTGGAATTGTGGAAATAATCGGCGAAAAACTACAATTGCTATTGACACAATACTCAATATAATCTTGGATGTTGTTGAATTCATTTTACACCATTTAATTTAATTTGGGTGCTAGCAGCGTGCTATGTTAAAACACAACGTTGTATTTATAATTATTTAAAAAATTTCCCGTGTTTGTTTTTTCTAGATAGCTCATTTCAAAATACCGACTCGAACTATTTTTTTCTTTTTACAGTATTGAGTCTTTACTTATTAAATATCTTAGGGTGTTTATTTGGATTCTGAAAAACCAATAAGTTCAGCATCCTTTAAAATTAATTTAGATTGCAAATCTGAAATATTATATTGATAAATATTACTTGTAATTTTATCTAATTCATTATTCTCTTGTTTTTCTAAAACAGTAAGGAATAAGGTTTCATTGTCTTTCCAAATTGGACAGAAGTCATCACAAAATACTGATTTAGGAGTTAAGCGAGAACAACTGCCATTTTCTCTATTGTATATATACACAGCACCATACAATGGATCTTTGTCAAAATCATAAAAATTTTCTGAACCATCATCAAGAATATCTATAAGAAAGGCAAAATATTTCTTATTCGGCGACTCTATAAAGTCTAATATTGAACCAAGCATTCCATCTTTAATAGTCAAATCAATTTTTTCACAATTTAAATTCTTATTATCTATGCTAAGCGTATAAATTGAATCTGGATCAATTAGTTTTATAAAACTTATCGATTTGCAATCTTGTGTCCAGCTATAAACTAAAGGTTCTTCTGCACCAATTAAAAGAGAAGTGTTTAAAAAAGTCATCGTATTATTACTAACTATAGTAATTCCAGCCATAAGGGAATAGTAAGAAGTATCAGTTAAATCTCCAAAGCAAAAGAAATCCTCACCATTTGGTGAAAATGAAACCTGACATAGATTATAATTTAAAACATATTTATTTGAGAAGGAGAGCTTAGTTTTTTTAATGTCGTAAATATTTAATAGTGATTTGGTATTCCTTTCGTTATCCGTTTTATTTATGAAAGCAAATTTGTTCCCAGATTGTGAAATGGAAAAACAATGTGAAGGATTAGAATAACCTACTAAGTCAATTATTTTTTTTTGATCAGACCCATCTAAATTTGAAAACCAGACTTGGTTATTTCTTAAGTAATAAATCTTTTGAGCAAATAATAAGCTTGAAAATATTAAAAGAAACAAAAAGAAATGAAGATTTTTCATAGTATAAAATCTATCTATTTGGTTACTGCCTAACTTAGAATTACGCCGCCAATATTCAGTCTAACATTCCCGCGGTAGGGATGTTAGATTACAAATAAAATTCTGGTTCAAATTAAATCAAAACCTTATACGGTATAACATGCCTGATATACAAGAATGTAGTCCCGCAAAAAACTTCTTTTGTTTTTCTTCTTACTTCGCCTGCAAAAATTTCATTAGCGTTGCAGCAAGTCCGTCAAGTGACCCACCGTTGCCGCCGCCTGCGACGAGTATATCAGGCATTATCTTTTTATCGCCTTTCATAACTGCGTCAATTACGTTAACAAGAGTTGTGCCTTGTTCACCGACTGCTTTGCGTAATTCTTCTGCAGCTTTTGCTCTTGCAAGTCCCACTGCTTCAATCTCTGCACCTTTTGCTTTTCCGGTTTCACTTACATAGTAAGAGTCACCGCGACCTTCAGCTTCTTTTTTGTACTGGTATGCTTCCGCCTGTATCTTTACCTGTGCGGCTTCATTCTTTTTGATATCAACATTAACAGAAGACTTAGCAAGTTCCGCCTGCATATCTGCAGTACCTTTTGCTTTTTCCGTTGAGATCCTTTGCTGCTGCGCTTCTTCTTTTTTCTTGTAAGTCTGGATTTCCTGGTTGGCAATTTCTCTTTGTGTCAGAACCATAACCAGTTCTTCGGGAAGAATAACATCCTGTATATAAACTCCGCGGGTTTCAACAACATAGTCTTTCAGTTTTGCTTCGATGTATTCAGTTGCCGCTGTTTGTATTTCATTTCTTCTTTCAATAAAAGAAATAGCCGGCATTGACTGTAGTTTATCACGGAAGTGATTTCCAACCGCGGCCTGCAGCACTTCATTAATAAGATTGCGTACCGATCCAACCATTGAAATAACTTTTGATGCCTGTGTATCAGGTATATGTATCTGCACCTGCAAATCAATTCTGAATACAAATCCTTCACGTGATTTAGCAACAATCTGTTTTAAGTTCTGATCAAGGTTATGCGCCTGTGAAGATGCATCTGCCCAGTTAAGGTTTAATATTGCTGTCGGAACTATTTCAGCATTATAACAATGTGAGTTGAGAGGATATTTACCGGTACGCAAAGCTTCACGCCAGATACCGCGGTGTCCCGGTCGAACAATTGAACCGAATTTAAATTCAGAACCGGATGTATCCTGTGATGGTAAACCAACATAAGATTTTATTACTGCAACTTCTCCTTGCTCGATTACAAGCATCGGTGCGATTTCAACATTAACAAGGAATGGATTGAGATTATACATACCATAAAGCAATGGATCGTGCTGTAAACCGATTCTTCCGCCGTTATCTATGAACGCCTGGAAATCCTGGTAGTTGTTGTGAACAGAATTTTTGTTCCCGAGTATTACTTCCATCAGAGCGAGATCAGAAGTATTTGAAGTATTTTCAAGTGCAGAAATATCTTCAAAGCCGCCGAGTCTGCTTGCAATATCTCCGGATGAAAGCGGATCGCCATCATTAACAGTAACAATACCAACTACATCTCTTACTTTTCCCGCTTCATCGTGTTGTGGTTCAATGTAAACAACATCAAGCTGATCGGGTTTAAGTCCGAATGCTTCAGGTGTAAGAACTCCGTTTCGCTTTGCAGCTAATTCACGTATCTCCGGTGCTACTGGTAAACCATAAACCTGTTTTTTAGTTATAACTAAAAATCCTACCGGATGAATCGGTACAAGTGATCCCGGAGGAAGTACAGGTCTCTGCACACCTTTCTGTCCGCCGAGTGAAATAAATTCTTTAACGTTTAAAAAATTCCCAAATTCTTTTTTATAGACTGCTGACTTTGCGCCCATTGGCAGGGGCTTTCCTACCTGCGCAATTACAACACCGATTTCACCAGCGGGCACCTGCACCCAGGGATGTTTTTCAATATGAAAGATAGGCCAGAACTTGAATCGTAATCCCGGCATTAATAATTCATACTGGTAACCGGCTTCTTTGTTGAATGCGATAGGATTATCATCCGATAGTTTTTTGAATGACAGCCGTTTATTGACAAGTCCGATTTCAGTAGGACCGATACTTTTAAGTGAGTTAAAAATAATTACAACCGCTGTGATTATAAATATCACTAAAGTAATTGTAATTATTGGGAGTTGAGATAAAGAAGGATCGTTTTCCATAGCAGCCCTCTAAAATAGAGTTGAAAAATATTTTCGACTACTGACGGAGACATAAAATATTCTTATAAGCAAAACAAATCATATATCCCCGTCATTACGTCAGAAACTTAAATCAATTTTCGCCAATGTTCAATTGATAATCAGCAAATAATTTTGTCATCTTTAAGTTTATTAGCTGTCGCATCATTTATAATAAATACTCTATTATGTGATCATACATTGTTTTGATTGTTGTTAATAACTTTACCAAATTGTAAACCGCTAAATCAAATATTCAGCAACAACTTTATGTATTCAAAACACAGCATAAGAAATACCAAAGGCACCTCACCCGGAACTCCTATCTTTACCGGGCGAAAGAAAATTGATAACATTAAAATTAAACTCTTCGACTATAGCGCCACTGATTTTGTAGAAAAAGATATTACAGATATAGAAGGACTTACAAAACTCAATTATGATAAAAGAGTTAACTGGATTAATGTGAGCGGCATACACGATGTAACTTCAATTGAAAAAGTATGTGAACTCTTTAAACTTCATCCCCTTGTTATTGAAGATATTGTAAACGTAAATCAAAGTCCCAAGATTGAAGATTATGATCACTATTTGTTTATCGTTTCAAAGATGATTGAATTTGATAAACAAAAAGATTGCTTGAAAATCGAGCAGGTAAGTTTTGTACTTGGTAAAAATTATCTGTTAACGTTCCAGGAAGATGAGTATGATATATTTGATTTTCTTCGTGTTAGAATTCGTGAAGACAAAGGCAGAATACGAAAATCAGGTGAGGATTATTTAATATACCGTCTGCTTGATGCATTAACAGATAATTACATGATAGTTCTTGAAAGCCTTGATGAAAAAATTGAAACTCTGGAAGATGAACTGCTTGACAATCCTGACCAGGCAATACTGGAAGAACTTCATGGTCTTCGCAAAGATCTTATGAAAGTAAGAAGAGCAGTAAGTCCTTTGCGCGAGATTGT
>JAEXTA010000183.1 GCA_023453665.1 Bacteroidota bacterium
CCTCACAGAGAGCAGGTTGGTCAAACCGGAAAGACAGTTTCGCCTTCTCTTTATATAGCCTGTGGTATTTCGGGTGCAATTCAGCACCTTGCCGGAATGTCATCTGCAAAATATATTGTAGCCATAAATAAAGACAAAGACGCACCTATATTCAGCATTGCTGATTATGGAATTGCAGGAGATATTTTTGAAATTATACCTGCGTTGACTGAAGAAATAAAAAAAATAAAATCCTAGCACAGGGAGTTGAGTTGCATAAAATACAATGTGAAATACTTGGATTATCATCAAGCCCTTCAACAGGCGGTGCTTATGCGATACTGTTGAAAGAACGGGAAGGTTCAAGAAGACTGCCTATCATAATCGGTGCGTTTGAAGCACAGGCAATAGCACTTGAAATTGAAGGTATCAGACCGCCGCGTCCGCTTACTCACGACCTGATCAAAAACATAATCGATAATCTTGGTGCATCAGTAATAGAGGTAATAGATGATGAACTGAGACAAAATACTTACTTCGCAAAAATTATTCTTGATGTTTCATCAATGACTAATGAAATTGATGCCAGACCAAGTGATGCAATTGCAATAGCTGTCCGTACACAATCCCCGATTTACGTAGCAGAGGCTGTTATGGATACGGCAGCATTCATCCCTGCAGAAGAATCAGAAAAAGATTTTATTGACAAAGATGAGCCTATAACTGAAAAAGAACAGAAACCAAAAACAAAGGAAGCTAGACTCGCGGCACTCCAGAATAAACTTCGTGAAGCGATAAATGCGGAAGAATATGAGCGGGCAGCTAAGATCAGGGATGATATCCAGAAACTTACGAGCAATAACTAGTAATAATTAATTAAATATCTTCTCCCCTATTCTGCATTCAAGGCATTTCTCTCTTGAACAATAACTTCTGAAAAGTTCTATCAGTCCCTGGTATAATACACTTCGTTTCCATACATCCTGCAAATGAAGAGTTGATGACACTTCGTTAACAAGGTTGTTTTCACTGTTCTGGTAATAATTCAGGTAAAGTTTTAATACTCTCTGCGATAATTCTTTTTTGCTGAACATATCAAAATAAACAGCAATAACAGGTAGTATAACATTAATTATAATTTCATCGGCACGTGAAACTCCTACAAAATATTTTATGTCATAATCAATTTTTTTATTAAAGATATAATGGTGTTTCCAGTATCCGTCTGCGCTTACAACCATCAGGTTGCGAAGTTCTTTTGTAATCTTTGCAGGGTTATTAATATTCTTGAACTGATTAAGGATTTTAATAATTAAATTTTCTCTTAAAAGCCTGTGTAGCAGCCTTACCCCGCCCGCAAGTCTTATAGTAGGAAAATTTTGCGGTCGCAGTTTGAAAAAGTGCCATTGTTCAAGAGAATACATAGTACCATCGTATGTGCTTTTGAGATTGTTCCAGGATTCCTTTGTCATTCGTAAATAATCAATTGTCTCATCATCAGCTTCATCAAGGTTAGCAGGCAGAAGTCCGCCGACGTGAAATAATAATGACTCAGTCGAATTTATAAAGTCTTCATTCGAAATATTCTTCAATAAAAAATCAACCGGAACAGCTTTAGCAACTTTGTGCATTATTTCTTTGTTTTTTGAATAACCAAGCGCTTCAAATATTGATTCGTAAATAAGCTGATGCCAGACGGACTGATCACTAAAATCTTTTTGTGTAAATGTTCTGTTATAAAAATCTTCACCAAGACTGTATTTAATAACCGGTTCTTTTAATTTCATTTCATTGAGATATACGATTTCCTTTAACCGCTGCAGCATCCTGTCTCGTTTCATTTTGAATCGTTCAATACCAAGGTTAAAAAGAAAATCGATTTTTTCTTTATCCTTAACCAGATCATTAAGTTCAACACAGGGCATTTTATTTATACGGTAATTTCGTTCGGTTAAGATCGCTTTCTGAATGTGTGTTTTAAGTTCGTTTTTTATGAATGAATCGAGAGCAACAGATTCAACTTTTCTACCTTCCTGTGTATATACACAAGTTTGATTTGAATCGTTACGCAGTGAAGCATGAAGAATCACTTTATTATATCTTTTATTAATAAAGTGACCGTGTTTTTTCCAGTCGGAGTGAAAACTGTCTATTTCAACATCACCGAAATATGTGATATTTCCAATCTGTATTCTTGCATTTCTGAAATCAGGTCCGCCCAGTTCTTTATTCTCGGTGCCGGCATCAATTATTTTTATCTGGTCACCGTCATGTGTTGTCAGCGCTGATTGGAAATTCTGTTCTTTCCATATTTCGTGAAGAAATTTTTCAAGAATTTTTATTTTCTTTTCCATCACTTCCCCTCAATATAATTTTTGTTATCTAGACAAGATACTTTCGGTAAATGAACTTCATTGGAAGAGATATAGTGGTTGGTATTTTTTATAAACTTTGAGTCTGCCCTCATGCAAAACAGGTTATTTTTGTTTACCTGTTTTGAACTATATTCTGATAATACGTTCAATTTCTTTCCTCTTAAAAGAGGTTAATTACTTTACGAACAAACTTAGCAAATAAATCTTTAAGAGTAAATTTAAATCAAAATCCCTTAATCTCTCATAATACGTTCGATCACCCTGTTCAATTGAATTATTTCCTCTTCAACTGCGTTTGTAAAATTTTCAGATGAGTCTTTGTAAATCAATGACCTGCTGATGTTTACCAGGTAATTCAAAAAACCTGTGAATCTTAGTATTTTGATAATGTCTTCAAGATTGCCGCCCTGAGTTCCAATTCCCGGGATCAAAAGAGGAAATTGTTTTAAAATATTAATATTATCCTTAAGTTCTTTTGAATTGGTTGCTCCGAATACAACACCGAAGTTACCCTGGTTACCCCACTTAGCCATTCTTTGAATAATTTTCTGAAACAACATTGTACCATCGTATAACTTTTGTTTTTCAAATTCAGCAGCCGAGGGATTTGAAGTAAGTGTAAGAACAAACACCATCTTCTCAGGAAATGAAGCAAATGGTGCGACTGAGTCTTCACCCATATAGGGATTAACAGTACAAGCATCACATCCGAAATACTCAAAAACTGATTTAGCATACATCTGGGATGTATTTCCAATATCACCTCTTTTAGCATCGCCGATTATCAGAATATCTTCAGGTATATATTTTATTGTCTGGTAAAGAGTGTCGAATCCTTTCGCACCATCTTTTTCGTAAAAAGCAAAATTTAATTTATACGATGCAGCATGGTTTTTTGTCGCATCAATGATGTGCTTGTTGAATTCAAGCACCGGGTTGTCCATCGATTTAAGGTGTTCAGGTATTTTTTCAATATCAGTATCAAGACCGACACAAATGTATCTGCCCTCACCATTTTTTGATTCGAGTTTTTGTTTCGCAGTCATAAAAAATTAAATATTGGTTAACGAATACACTTAACGAAAATTAAGTGAGATATTTAAAATGAAAATCTGATTTAACTTAACTGTTATTATGTTTGAACAGTTATAAATGTTATTGCTATCAAATAAAAACTTTATTCACTTTAAATATATCCTATTCCTGAAGTTTTTCAAACTGCTGTTTTTAAGACAAGGATTTTTACAAAAAGGCAAAACCCTAAGTATAGTTTTTCCTTGTACGGTAAACATTCGCCACTATACCAAGCATAAAGAGGTTGATAATGAGTGAAGTTCCACCGTAGCTTACAAAAGGAAGCGGAATACCAATAACCGGCATAATACCCACAGCCATACCGATATTTATAATAAAATGAATAACATAAACAGAAAGAATCCCGATTAAAACGAGACTTAAAAATTCATCTTTAGTGAAAGAAGATATCTTAAGTATTTTTAAAAACAGGAAAAGAAAAAGAGCAAGAGTAATTCCGGCACCGAGAAAACCGAATTCCTCGCCAATTACACAATAAATAAAATCGGTCCATTGTTCCGGAATAAATTGAAGCTGCGTCTGATTACCTGACAGAAATCCTTTCCCCCAAAAACCGCCTGAACCAATTGCAACTTTTGCCTGTATCGAATTATACCCTGATCCTAAAGGGTCAGCCATAGGATCTATGAATGATAAAATTCTTTTCTGTTGATGAGGACTTAATATTCTGAAAACATAATCCGCAAAAAATCCTGCACCGATATTTAAAGCTAGTATTGAGCCACTGAAAAAAATATCTTTCTTAAAAATTAATAAGGTAACAAGCACAAGAAATATTGCACCGAGAAAATAATAAATTCCGAATAAGGCTGAGACTGCTACAAAAGCCGGTGATAGTACAACAAACAATCCAAACAGACTTATTCCTTTCCAGAAAATCATGGTAAGCATCATTCCCATAAAAACAAATGAACTTCCCATATCGGGTTCAAGCAGTATTAAACCCACCGGGATCATACCAACTAAAAGAGCAATCAGAATATCTTTGAATGATTCAATATCAGTATTACGCCTGCTTAGAAATGAAGCAAGTGCAAGTATTGTAGCTATCTTTGCAAACTCTGAGGGCTGAAAACCGAATGCACCAAGATCCAACCAGCTTTTTGCGCCCGATACTTTTCTCCCTGCAAATAATACAACAAACAGTAATAGAAGTGAAAACAGGTATGCGGGTATTGCAATGGCTTTGAAGGAATTTGTTGGTATTGAATAAACAATAAAAAAAATAATTATACCTGCAGTTCCCAGAAATAATTGTTTATTAAAATTTCCACCTGCAGTTGGATGATTTAATGTCGCACTGTAAATGGCCAATAATCCGATTGCTATCAGAGTAAGAGCAGAAAAGAACAAACCAAGGTCCATCCTGTCATTGAGTTTGTAATCAATTCTCAAGCCTGGCTCCGATTATTTTATGGTCAATACCTGTTTTTACTTTCTGAAGTTTATTCAGATAGGTTTCAATCATTTTTTTTGCGATGGGTGCTGCGTGTGTTCCGCCAAATCCAACATTTTCAACAACAATTGCAAGTGCAATTTTGGGGTTTTCATAAGGAGCAAACCCAATAAACAATGCGTGATCTTTTCCGTGTGGGTTCTGTGCTGTTCCGGTTTTACCTGCTACATGTACATCAGGCAATTTTATGTGTGTTGCAGTTCCGGCACCGTTGACTACAAGGAACATCCCTTCCTTAACTATATCAAAAACCTGCTGTTTTATTCCAGTGGATATTTCCTTGAAAGTAAAAGGAATAATTTCTTTAGTCAGATCATCACGATATCCTTTTACAATATGAGGCGTATATCCTTTTCCGTTGTTTGCAATCAATGCAACATAATGTGCTAACTGAAGCGGGGTAACACTTACTTCACCCTGCCCGATTCCAAGACTTGCCATTATACTTCTTGGCCAGTTCTCTCCATAAATTTTTTCATAATATTTTGTGTTGGGAATCATTCCAGCTGATTCTTCACTAATATCAATTCCTGTTTTAGAATTAAAGCCGAATTTTTCACTGTACTTTTGGTAATTGTCAAGTCCGATTTTATAAATAAGATTATAGAAAAAAGTATTACACGATTTTTCTATTGCATGAACAACATTAACGCTTCCGTGTGAACCATGACATTTAAAGAACCTTCCGAAAGTAAAACCGCCGCCGCAATAATAAGTTGTTGATGGTGTGATAACTCCAAGATCAAGTGCCGCTATTGCAGCAAGTATTTTATATGTTGATCCGGGAGGTTTTAGTGACATAGTAGCACGGTTGAAAGAAGGTTTGTTTGGATCTTTATATAACTGGTTAAGAAATTCTTTTGATGTTACATAAGAAAATTGATTAAGATCATAATCGGGTGCGCTAACCATTGCAAGTATTTCACCGGTTGAAGGGTCAATAGCTACTACTGCACCGCGTTTACCTTTAAATTCTTCTTCTGCAACTCTTTGAACATCTGCATCAATTGAAAGAACAAGATCGTGTCCCTTGACAGAAATCTTATCTTCAATCCCATCTTTAAATTTTCCAATTTCTTTTCTTTTAGAATCGACGAGTATATAATTATAACCTTTTTCACCACGAAGAATTTTTTCATAAGTTTTTTCAATTCCGTTATAACCTATGTAATCACCGGGAACGTAATAATCTTTTTCTTTTTCAAGCTGCGCAGAAGAAATTTCTTTTGAGTAACCGAACATATGGGAACCGATTATTCCGGCAGGATATCCTCTTTGCATTTCAACGATATAATCAACACCGGGTAAGTGTTCAGAGTTTTCTTCAAGCCAGCTTACTACTTTAAAATCCACTCCTCTTTTGATTCTTATTGGAATATATTTTGAATAAATCCTGTTATTAACGAGTATCTTATCAACATAACCCGAATCAACATCAAGCACCGACTCAAGAATACGGTTTAACTTTGTATCATAGTTAGCTGGTGTTATACGAAGCGTATAAGCAGGAATATTGCTGACTACCACTTCAAGATTACGGTCAAAGAATACGCCGCGCAACGGAGTCTGTTCTATAGCTTTGATGCTGTTGTCGGCAGATTTAATATCATACTCCTGCTGCTGCAGTATCTGCATCTGAAATAATCTAAAGAACATCAGCAGAAAACTGCCGACAAGTATAAAATAAACTATTGTCCGTCTTTCCTGTGAACCGACTCCGTTACTCAACCGAATCTCCTTTTGGGCATAAATATCATAACAAGAAGACTTATCACTGAAGTATATAATGCGGGAAGCATTCCCTGTTCAAAAAATAATAGTAAGATGTTCCTGTTTATATCTGTATCTGAAAAGAAAGCATAAACAATTGAATCAATTACCGAGCACAATAATATTATAAGTATAAAAGGATAGGAATGCAGATATAAATCTCTTTTATTTTCATTTGAAAAATAACCCGCAACAAAACCAACTAACGTTTTTGACAGCATCGCACTGCCGAGTAAACTGCCGGTAATCAAATCGAAAAATAAACCGAATGTAAAACCTAAGATCGCGCCATATATATGTCCGGACCTGATTGAATAAAATACAAGCAGAATGAGTATCAGATCAGGAATCACTCCGGAAATTTCTATAAGCGGAATAATGGTCGTCTGCAAAACAAGCAATGGAAAGAAAATGATTACAGGAATTATATAATCAGATTTCATTTAATTTCCCAAGTTGAAAAAATTTAGTTCAAGATCATTCTTTTGTTTGCTGTGAATGATGCCAAGCACAAAGATGTTTTCAATCCTGGTAAAGTCAACAAATGGTTTTACGATAACTTCATTAAAAATTCCTGTTTCAACTTTGTTTAATCCGGTTACAAATCCGACAGGAATTGGAACGGGAATTATAGAACTTAAATCGGATGTAATTATCCTGTCGCCTGTTTCAATGTCATAAGTTTTGGGTACATCAATGATAACGAGTTCTTCACCATTCCACTTTAATACCCCGTCTACACGGCTTCTTTCATCTTTTACTGTGATTTTGAGATCGATATTCTTTAAAGTTCTTGCTATAGCAAAATCCTCTGAAATAGAATGGACAATCCCTATAAGTCCCTGATCATTTATTACCGGCATACCTGCTTTAACACCGGATGAAGTACCAACATTAATTGTTATTGTGCTTTGGGCTTTATTCAGTGAACGTGAAACTATTGATGCTGGAATAAGAGGAAAACTTGAAGTATCTTTTAATCCAACAAGCCCTTTGAGCTCTGTGTTCATTATTCCGTAATTCCTTAATCTGTTTACCTGAAGCATAAGTTCGGCATTTATTTTCAGAAGACGCTCATTTTCGCTTCTGAGTTTTGCTGAATTAATAAGATCGGAAACAATTGAAGTAACTGAAGCAAACGTACCGAATGCAACAGCCCTTACTTTTTTTATCTCAGGTTTCTGATTTAATGATAAAGTTACAAGGCTGGTAATTAAAAGCAGTACAAGGACAATATATTCTTTAAAGTTTCTCCAAACTAAGAGTATAAATCTTATCATTAATATCTTCTGTTACGGATTAATACCTTTGAATAATGATTGAGGTTATCTATAACTTTACCGGCACCGCGAACAACAGCAGTTAAAGGGTCTTCAGCAACGTGAACAGGCAGATTTGTTTCCATCCTGATTCTTTCATCAAGACCTTTTAACAACGCACCGCCTCCTGTTATCATAACACCGCGGTCAAGTATATCGGCAGATAATTCAGGTGGTGTTCTTTCAAGCGATTGACGAACTGCTTCAACTATCTGAACTACTGATTCATTTAAAGCTTCACGTATTTCTACCGAACTGACTTCTGTAGTTTTGGGAATTCCGCCAACAAGATCACGCCCTTTAACCTGTATTGTAATTTCTTCTTTTAAAGGTATTGCAGAACCAACTTCACATTTTATTGCTTCTGCTGTTCGTTCACCGATAAGTATGTTATGATTCTTTTTGAAGTACTGCATGATTGCATAATTCATTTCATCACCGGCTATACGAATTGATTCTTCGTTAACAATACCTGATAAAGCTATTACGGCTATTTCAGTTGTACCGCCGCCTATATCTATGATCATATTTCCGATTGCAGCTTCAACGTCAATTCCGATTCCGATAGCTGCTGCCATAGGCTCTGCTATCAGGTGAACTTCCTTTGCGCCTGCATGTTCCGCACTGTCACGCACCGCTCTTTTTTCAACTTCAGTAACACCGCTTGGTACTGCAACTACAATTCTTCTGCTGGAAAATGCATTACCGCGTACTCTTTTTATAAATGCTCTGATCATACCTTCAGCAATTTCAAAGTCGGCAATTACACCATCACGCATCGGTCTTGTAACTCTGATTTCTTTATGTTCACGACCCTGCATTTCTTTTGCTTTATTACCAAGCGCTATTATTCTTTTGGAGTTTTTATCAAAAGCAACAATTGATGGTTCGTTAAGAACTATACCTTTGCCTTTAACATAAATAAGTGTGTTTGCAGTTCCGAGATCCATTGCGATATCGGCAGAGAAGAAATCAAAAATTCCCATAAAACCTCTTAGTGTTTAAAGTGTCTTACACCTGTAAAAACCATTGATATATTATTTTTATTTGCAGCATCTATTACTTCATTGTCGCGCACTGAACCACCTGGCTGAATAACCGAAGTTGCGCCGCATTTAATAATTTCTAAAAGTCCGTCTGCAAACGGAAAAAATGCATCCGATGCAGCAACAGAACCTTTTAAATCAAGACCATGTTCTTCAGCTTTCATAAATGCAATTTTAGCTGAGTCAATTCTCGACATCTGACCGGCACCAACGCCGAGTGTTGTTTTATCTTTAACAAAAACTATTGCGTTTGATTTTGTATGTTTTGCAATCTTCCATGCAAACACAAGATCTTCAAGTTCTTTATCTGTAGGTTTTTTATCCGTAGATATTTTCAGTGCTGAAATATCAAATTTTATTTTATCTGCATCCTGGGCTATCACACCACCGGGAATGTTCCTGAATGAAAGTGTTTCATCATTTAAACTTTTTAACTGCTTTAACAATCTTCTGTCTTTTTTCTTTTTAAGGATTGTCAATGCTTCATCTGTATATGAAGGGGCGCAGACTATTTCAAGAAATATTTCATTTAATTTTTCTGCAAGTTTTGCATCAACAGTATCCTGAAATGCAACGATACCACCAAACGCTGAAACAGGATCACATTTGAGTGCTTTTGTATATGCATCAAACGGGTCATTACCAATAGCAGCGCCTGCGGGATTGTTATGTTTAATTATCGCACAGGAATTTTTTCCAAGGTCTTCAACAAGTTCAACAGCACTGACAAGATCAAGAATGTTATTGTACGATATTTCTTTACCGTGAAAAACCTCGAAGTATGATTCAAACTCTCCGTAAGTTGATGCCGACTGATGAGGATTCTCACCGTATCTTAATTTTCTTTCAACAGGTTTGTTTATTCTGATATGTGAAGGCTGCTGTTCAAATCTTTTTTCGAGATAGTTTGCGATATGAGTATCATAAAATGAAGTATAAGAAAATGCTGCAACGGCAAGTTTCTTTTTTGTTTCAATACTTACTTCACCCTTTTTTAATTCAGACAGAAACTCATCGTATTGAGAAGGATCAGTAAGAACACAAACATCTTTATAATTTTTTGCTGATGCACGTATTAAACTTGGTCCGCCTATATCAATGTTTTCAATAATTTCGTCAAGTGTTGAAGCAGGGTTTTGAATAGTTTTTACAAATGGATAAAGATTAACTATGACAATATCTATGGAAGGTATTTCAAGTTTTTCAACATCAGTCTTGTCTGACGCGTTATCCCTTCTAAAAAGTATCCCTCCAAAAATTTTGGGATGAAGTGTTTTTACCCTGCCGTCAAACACTTCCGGGAATCCTGTTATTGAACTTACTTCAACGACTTCAATTCCTGATTTAGAAATTAGTTTTGCTGTGTTGCCTGTCGCGGCTATTGTATAATTATGGAGTGAAAGTTCTTTTGCAAGATTTTCTATACCGGTTTTATCTGATACACTTATGAGAGCAATTTTTTTCAATTTAAATTTTCCAGTTCTAAGGTTAAGTACTAACTAACTAAAACCCGGCTGCCGTCAACAACGACTTTGCCGAATGCAAACTTTTCAATTATTTCAGGAAGAAGTTTATGTTCAATCTCCAATACCTTCGCAGCTATGTCTTCAGGTGTGGAAACACTGCTGATATCAACACATTTTTGAGCAATGATCATTCCATTATCGAACTTCTCATCAACAAAATGAACGGTGGCTCCTGATACTTTAGCTGAAGAATTAAATACAGCTTTATGAACATTCATTCCATACATACCCGAACCGCCGAATGATGGTAGCAGTGCCGGATGAATATTTATAATTTTGTTTCTAAAAACTTCGACAAAACTGACCGGTAATAGTTTCAGGAAACCGGCAAGAACTATCAGATCTGTTTTCTTTTCAAGAAGCAGACTGCTTAATTCTGTAAATCCGATTTTCTTCTCCGCATTACCAACACTATAAACCGGTAGTGAATATTTTTTTGCAATTTCAAAAGCAGGACAATCAGTTTTGTCACTTACAACAGCTTTTACTTCAACTATATTTTGTAAATCCGGGGAATTTAAAATAGCCTGAAGATTAGAACCACGACCTGAAACAAACACTGCAATATTCAAAACAAATCTACCTTAAAGGTGATTCAAATTAGTTAAATAGCAAAATATTGTCAATTAAACGGATATTTTTATAAACTTTTACTTTCACGCCGCAGAACGTAAACCAGGTTCTTTAAAACATTCTGATAATCAAATTCATTATTCTTTTCAGCAAGTTCTAAAAATTCATCGCGTTTACTAAACTGATTAAGATGATGATAAGCCCTTGCTGCGTTATAATATGCAAAAGGTTTTATCCATTCCTCTTCTGTATGATTACTTTTGAAAGCATTTTCTGCATACAAAGCTGATTCAGAATATTTACCTGCAAGGAATGCGGCTTCGCTCAGATAAAAATAAATCTCGGGTTTAAGTTTTTCTGTCTTTACTGACTTCAGTAACAACGAAAGAGAATCAAGAGCAGATTTGTACTTACTGTTATCAATCAAATTTGAAAATCTAATTAATGAAGATTCACTTTCAGCAATAGTTCGTTTAGCATATACACTACCTTTTCTTTTTGCGAATACATCATCCTCAAGGTCAAGGTTACCGTTTCCTGATTTGGAAAAATGTTCTTCGGCTTTGATGCGGTTATTCGTTAACTCGTAACATACCGCAAGCCTGTAGGATGCGATACCGGTATAATCTTTATCAGGGGTCTGGGAAAGAAATTCTTCATAGAATGTTATCGCCTTTTCGAACTGATTTTGTTTATAGTTAACATCACCTAACAGGAAATTTGAAAATGCAATTACCTTTTTGAATCTCTTCTCATCTGACCTGACAATTGAAGTCAGAATTTTTTCCGCAGCGTCAAGTTTTCGTTTTTTAATGTCAAGTACTGCTAATGAATAACTGAAAACTAAATTTTGCGGGTAACGCTTTGTTAACTTTGATAGATGTACTGAAGCTTCATCAAAATCAAACACAACTCCGGATAATATTTGTGATAAATAATATTGTGCTTCTACTCTTGAATATTCTCCATCTACTGCTGCTTTGTGTATGTAATTCAATCCTTCTTCTATACTTCCTTTAATTCCGGCAAGATCCAAAGCCCAGCTAAATGCTGATGGTACCTGTGAAACGGAAAAACTGTATAAGCCCAGACCGAGATATGCATCAATATTATCAGGATCTTTACTGAGTACTTCTCTCAGAAATGATTCAGATTTTTTACTTGCCCAGATCGCATCCAGATAATTTTCGGCACGTGCAAATGCAATCGCCCTGTAATTATAATTTGCCCCGAGTATATAAATTAATTCCACGTCTTCCGGTTTTTCATCAAGTAGTTCTCTGCCTTTTTCGATAGCGAGGTCAGAGTACCTGGTAAAATCATCAAGATCTTTTTCGTCATTGCTGCTTAAAAAATACCATAAATAAATTCCCGAATAATAATGATACGATTCAGGATTTTCGGGATACTTGGCAATTAATCCTTTGAAAACTTTTTCGGCGTCATCCCATTTAAACTGGTAAGCCAGGTCCAGTCCTCTTTTTACAGAATTACTTATATCATGCTGAGCAAATGATTTTTCTGAAAAAATAAAAATCAGTAATGCCATAATAATGATTGGAAGTTGTTGACGCATGAAAAGTCCGAAGTAAAATTTGGGATTATTAGAACTATCTGAGCTTAAGAACAAATGAAAATTATTTAACATCAGTTATTTTTCTCTTCAGAAGAATACTTAAGTGAGGCTTTAACAAATTCTCTGAATAATGGATGAGCTTTTGTAGCACGTGATTTTAATTCGGGATGAAACTGGCATCCGAGAAACCATGGATGATCAGGGAGTTCAATTATTTCAATTAACTGCCTGTCTGGCGAAAGTCCGCTGAATACCATACCGTGATCCATTAAAGTCGCGCGGTATTTATTATTGACTTCGTAACGATGTCGGTGACGTTCAGATATAAGACCGGCTTTATAAGCTTTCATCGCATTAGTATTTTCAGCAACTATGCAGGGATATGCACCAAGCCGCATTGTAGCGCCCATGTTTTTAATATTTTTCTGATCAGGCATCAGATCAATTACGCTGTACTTATTAGTTTTGAATTCATGACTGTTTGCCTGTGATATTTTACACACATTCCTTGCAAACTCAATGACAGCAAGTTGAAGACCAAGACAGATTCCAAAGAATGGAATTTTATTTTCACGTGCATACTTAGTTGCTTTTATTTTCCCTTCAATCCCCCGCTCGCCAAAACCTCCCGGAACTAGAATTCCGCTTACACCTTTAAGCAATGTTTCTGTGTCTTCTGATTCAAGCCTTTCAGCATTGATTGGTCTTATTACAACTTTTGTGTTATTCTCAGCACCTGCATGGATGAAGGATTCCATAATACTTTTGTAAGCATCCATGTGTTCTATGTATTTTCCACAGACAGCTATCTCTACAGAAGTTTCAGGTTTTTTTATTCCATCAACAAGATCTTCCCAATCGTCTAATTTTATTTTTTTATCAGGAAGATGAAGTTTCTTCAGAACAAACTGATCAAGCTTTTCTTTATAAAGCATTAAAGGGACTTCATAAATTGAAGAACAATCGTAAGCTGATATAACCGCACTTGTATCAACGTTACAAAACAATCCGATTTTATCACGAATATCTTTTGATAATTTTTTTTCTGATCTGCAAATCAGAACATCCGGCTGAATACCGAGTTCCAATAAATTTTTAACACTGTGTTGTGTCGGTTTAGTTTTCACTTCACCCGCAGAACTAATGTAAGGAACGAGAGTAACATGAATATTCATCGTATTCACTCTTCCCATCTGAAGCATTAATTGTCTCATTGCTTCAAGGAAAGGAAGACTTTCAATATCGCCAACGGTTCCGCCAATCTCAGTGATTATTATATCGTATTCACCCAGTTCACAAAGTTTGGTCATTCTTTGTTTTATTTCATCGGTGATATGCGGAATTACCTGGACAGTTGCACCGAGGTAATCACCTCTACGCTCTTTTGTAATTACTTCATTATAAACCTGACCTGTAGTCGTGTTGTTAGCACGGGTCATATTCACATCGAGGAAACGTTCATAATGACCGAGATCAAGATCGGTTTCCGCACCGTCATCGGTTACATATACCTCACCATGCTGGAACGGACTCATTGTTCCGGGATCAACATTTATGTAAGGATCAAATTTCTGGATGGTAACTTTGAAACCGCGCTGTTTTAAGAGGAGACCGAGTGATGAGGCTGTTATTCCCTTGCCAAGTGATGAAACAACTCCGCCGGTAACGAATATGAGTTTAACTTTTTTTCTTGAGGACATCTTGTTTTTTTTGCCTTCAAATATAGAATAAGTCAAGGCGATTTACAATTTAATTGAAGGAAAAAGTGAGGGATTTCTAAAAAATACTTTTGAGGAATTATTTAATGAGTAAAAACCGAACTAGTGAATAGCCGAAAGCAAATATTGCCCCACCCCAAAAAGTTGATAAAACTGAAATCCGTTTATTTGTCTCCAATCTTTTTTCACCCCATACTTTCATAACAAGTCCAACAATTATTGGAGAAACTACAAGACTAATTCCATACAAATATTCTATATTGAAAAAACGTTTAGGGTAAGCTACGTATGATATTAAACCAACGATAGCTCCAATTATTAAACAACCGATCAAAGCAAAATTATCATTAGTTGATTTAGGAGATTGAAATGAAGCATTGACACTATCAAATCCTAAAAAAATTAAGAACTGAAAAATTAATTGAGCTATGATTTCAATAAATAATGAAAGGATTATTTCTAAAATTAGGCCCATAGACCAGTTGAGATATATGTATAATCGAATTAATAACTTATGATTTAGAAATTTGGTATTCCATTCGCTCTATAAATTTGCAATGTTTTATTTATGTTTCAACATAATTTATAAAGTAAGTTTATTTAATAACTGTAATTTAGCTTGCTCGCCAAATCCGAACCTGAGTTCACTGATTTTGCTTATCTGTCCTATGGTTATACCATCTAATTCACCAAAACTATTAATGGTTTTCAATCGAAAATAATTTTTATCATATTTAATTAAATACCCAGATAAATAATTTACAGGACTATCACCCATAACTAAACTCAATAATTCTTTTTTATGAATTAGTGAATCAAAATATTTCCTAATACCTCTTTTAACTATTGTACCCTTCATCTCAAGTATGGAGTTTCGTAGTAATTTATTGTTTAACATTTTACTTAATGACTTAAGGTATTTGGTATCAGTTTCAACATATTTTATGGTTTTCAATTTTAACATAAAGACATTTGTTGGCTGGGCATCTGAGCCAACTGAAAGAATGACTAGCACACCCGCTTCAATCCCTTGAACCAAGCCAACAATAAACTCGTTAGAATTCGTCAAAGTCGAGTAAATCCCAACCAACGATTTTTCTTTTTCCGCTTTTACAAATACTTGAAGCAAGAGATTATTCATTTACAAATACCTTACCGATTTCATACTATTAAAAATTAAATAACTCAACTAACCAATTTCCTAACATACTCAGTAGTAACAGACTTTGGACGAATAAGCGGATTCATCAAAGCACGGTTTACAACTGCCTGCGCTGTTAAACCAAGACTCCTTGAAACCGCAAATACAACTGTATAGTATGAATATTCTTTCAATCCATAATAACTGAGAAGTGAACCGGAAGCTGCGTCAACATTGGGCCACGGATTTTTGATCTTTGATATTTTTTTCAACTCGACCGGAACAACTTCATAAAGTCTTGCGACTGTTTTAAATATCGGGTCTTCAGGAATGTGCTTCTTTCCGAATTTTAAAAATCCTTCAAATCTTGGATCAGTAACTCTTAATACTGCGTGACCATAACCGGGGATTACTTTGCCTGAATCGAGTGTTTCCCATACAAGGTCTTTTAGCTGTTCGTGTGTAGGGACTCCACCGAAGCGGTTCATAATTTCTTCAATCCATTTTAAAGCTTCCTGGTTTGCGAGTCCGTGTAAAGGTCCGGCAAGCCCATTAAATCCGCCTGATAAAGAATAATAAACATCCGACAATGCTGAATTAATTGTTTGAGTTGTAAGTGCACTTACGTTTCCACCTTCGTGATCGCTGTGTGCAACAAGATAATAACGCATCAGTTCATAAAACTCATTTCCCTTTTTGTCCAATCCAAGCATATGAACATAATCACCAGTAAGATCGAGCGAAGGATCGGCTTTTATCAATTCACCTTTGTTAAAACGAATGCGGTAAACAGCTGCAGCTATTGCCGGAATTTTAGCAACAAGATTTAGTGAGTCTTCAAGAGTTGGTTTCCAGTAATCTTCCTTTCGCAAACCCTTGTCATAATCTTTTGCAAAAACTGATTCTTTCTGGAGTACAAGTATTGCAGTATCAAGCATCGTCATCGGATGAGAATCAGCAGGCATTGCTTTTAAAACATTCCACACATAATCGGGAACAGATTTTCTTTTCTTTATTTCACTGCTGAAATCTTCAAGTTCTTTTTGCCCGGGAAGTTCACCTGTCATTAATAAATAATAAACTTCTTCAGGAGTTTTATCTTCAAGTTCTGAAAGAGGGATTCCTCTTATAATCAATCCGACTTCCTTTGGAACACGCGAAGTATCGCAGATCAAAGCACGCACATCGCGCATACCGCCGTAAGCCTGGCTAATTGTTACATCTGAAAGTTTTGTTTCGCCGTTATTTTTTAACAATGAGCTGACTTCTTTTCGCCATTCATCAATTTTAACCGAAAGTTTTTCTGCAATGAGGGACATCCGCTTCCTTAATTTGTTTAGAGGTGAATAAATTTTGAAAATGAAATTATTGTTTTTTTGTTTCTGTTACAATAAAAAAGCAGTGAGCACTGAGAAGACTCATTAAAAAAATAAATTTAATTATTTCGATTATTCTTGCCATTAGCACATTTCTTTTGTTAGTTATCTCTCAAAGATTAAGAGGTGTGCAATGACAGAATCAATAAAGTTATCTGCCGTTTTCCCGGTCAATGCAAAAACCCTTTACGAAGCCTGGCTGGACAGCAAACAGCATTCAGCTTTTACAGGAAGTAAAGCCAAAATAAATTCAAAGATCGGGGGAACTTACACAGCATGGGATAAATACATTTCAGGAAAAACAATAATGCTGCAGCCTTACAGCCGGATTGTTCAAAGCTGGCGTACAACAGAATTTCATGATTCTTATCCCGATTCAACTGTTGAAATATTATTTGAAAAGTCAGCTAACGGAACAAAACTTACAATTGTACATTCCGGAATACCAAAAGGTGACGGCAAAAAATATAAAGACGGTTGGAAGGAGTTTTATATCGAACCGATGAAAGCATATTTCAAAAAATAAAATAACCAATTAGTCCGTGACTTTGATTATTACAATAGTCATGTCATCATGCTGCGGAGCTTTGCCGATAAAGGCACTAACTTCTTTGTGTATCTTTTGAATTGATTCTTCAGCAGTCAGTTCACTTAGTTTATGAACTGAATCAAGAAGTCTTTCTTCCGTAAACTCTTCCTGTTTTTTATTCATTGCTTCTGTAAAGCCGTCTGTATAGAAAACAAAAACATCATCTTTGTCATAATTAATTTCAAGCTCACTAATGGTTTTTCCGAATAACAGACCTTTTTCTAACCCGAGTGCCAAACCGGTTGGATTTAACATTTCAACTTTTCCTCTTGCTGAGTTCCTGACTATTACCGGATTATGTCCTGCACGCGCAAGCTTAAAGATTTTCTTCTCGTTATCAAATATTCCGTAAATCATACTGATGAATGTTCCGCGTTCAACGTTATCATAAAAAAGTTCATTCATCAGTTTTAGTACTTCAGCAGGAGATTCAGATGTCTTTGATATCGCTTTAAGAAAGCCCTTCGTGAGTGTCATATAAAAAGCAGCCTGCGTTCCTTTACCTGATAC
>JAEXTA010000023.1 GCA_023453665.1 Bacteroidota bacterium
TCTGCAGCGAGCTTCATAAATATCTGCTGCACCAACAACTACTCTTTCCGATGAAGTTGTTTTTCTCTGAGTACGGTCGGCAGGATTTCCACACACAACACAAATAGCGAGTGTCTTTGAAATATACTCTGCAATTGCGAGTAGCTGCGGCATGGGTTCGAATGGAATTCCCCGGTAGTCCATATCAAGTCCGGCGATGATAACCCGTTTACCGTTATCCGCAAGCTCATTGCAGACACGTATTATATCTGCTGAAAAAAATTGTGCTTCGTCTATACCGATCACCTGTGCATCCTCAGCTAATTTTGGCAGTTCTTTGATATTACTCAGAAGTACAGATGGAAGTGATTGTTCGTTGTGAGATACAATTGCTTCTGACGAGTATCTTGTATCAATCAGCGGTTTAAATATTTTCACTTTCTGTTTTGCAATTTGTGCACGTCGCAGGCGGCGGATCAGTTCTTCTGTTTTTCCGCTGAACATACAGCCGGCTATGACTTCTATCCAGCCGGTTTCTTTCGGCATTGAGTGAGGAGTAAATTCCATCATTATTATTTAGTCCAGTATTTTGATTATCTATTATTTAATATTTTTAACCGCAAAGAACGCAAAGAAAATCCACGCAAAGTTTCGCAAAGATTATAAATTATTTACAATTCTTTTGATTCCATCTTTAAGTTTTAGAACATTAAAGTTAATGAGTAACCCTAGTTTACAATCAGTTAATTTTAAATAAGTTAAAACTTGTGCAAGATGAATTTCGTTTATGGCTTCTATCGCTTTAATCTCAATAATTACTTTTGATTCAACAACAATATCCGCCCTGTATCCGCATTCAAGTTTTATCGATTCATAAACAAGAGGAATAGATTTCTGTTTTTCAATTTTTAAACCGGATTTAATTAACTCATAAGAAAAACATTCTTCATAAGCTGATTCTAATAATCCTGGGCCCAATGCTGAATGTACTTTTATTCCACAGCCAATAATAATATTTGATAACTCGTTCTCTGTCATTACTATTTCTTAGCGTACCTTTGCGTCAAAAAGCGTTTTAGAATCTACTTTGCGCTCTTTGCGGTTAAATTTTATTGTTAATTCACTAATGATAAATAATCCTACTTCAAATCTGAATCACCGAATGCATAAGGCAGCAATTCGGATGTTTTTAAAATCTTCAATTCTTTTTTTGAATTTATTAATACAATATCAATCTCCCCGCAAAGATCACTGATAACCTGTCTGCAAGCTCCGCACGGTGACAAAAAGCCTTCCGTATCTCCGGCTATGGCAATTGCTTTAAACTTTCTTTCACCATCTGAAATAGCTTTGAATATTGCAGTACGTTCCGCACAGATTGTGAGACTGTAGGAACTCGATTCAATATTACAACCGGTTATAACTTTATTATTTTCCGTTAGAAGTGCGGCGCCAACGTGAAAGTTGGAATAAGTTGGGAGTGCTTTTGATTTTGCTTCGACAGCTTGTTGTGCGAGTAATTGATATTCCATTGCGTAATTATTTTTGTTGCAAAAATATGTTATTTGAAAAGCAAAACAAAAGATGGATGATGTTGAGCGAAGCGAAATCCTGCTCTGCGGGAGTTGATGTAATATGGAAGATGGCAATTAAAATTCAGAGAACTATCTCCGACCAATCCCTACTTCCACCTATCCGGTAAAATCATTCCTGCCAAAAAATTAACAACTAACATCACTTCATAAACCGGTTGAAGAAAAATTATTTCAAATAAACTAAATGAGTAACCGAATTTTTTCTGAAGTGACAAAACAACTACCACATCTGACAAAAGTTTTATAATGAAGAAAATTCCATAAACTGGATTTATCGGAATCAGGAGAATACATAATAGCAATAAAAGATTTGTAATATGCCAGAATCCAAGTGGAAACTGTGATTCGAATAAATAGTGAACGGAAGTTTTTGTATGTCTTGATTTCTGAAGCAGATATTCCCTGAAAGTTTTTTTTGTTTCGGAAAAAACAAACGCATCAGGTTCAACGATGCAACCGATTCTCATTTTTGCTTTTACTGCTTCTCTTAATAATAGATCATCATCACCGCTAAGAGTTTCAGTTGTGTTTTCATATCCTTTAATTTTTTCAAATGAGGATTTTTTAAAACCAAAACTTCTTGCTGCCGCTGAATATGGCATCCCAAGTTTTGCTGCTGAAAAAGTAAGGAGGCTGCTTCTTAAATTTTCAAAACAGGAAAGTACATTGACAAACCCGCCTTGTTTTATTAACGGTGCGGCACCGAAAACAAAATCAAATCCATTTGAAAATTCATTTGCGAAAGTTTCAATCCATTTTTCAGAAACAACACAATCAGCATCAGTTATCAATATATAATCGAACTGACATTCATTTATACCTGCAGCAAGCGCGCCTTTTTTGCCAGGGTAAATTTTTTTTTCAGATGAGATCAGTTTCAGATTGTTGAACTTTTCTGAAATTGCTTTTACAACATCAAAAGTTTTATCATCAGAATTATCATCAATAACAATTACTTCAAAATCCTCATAATTTATATTGTTAGCATAGATTGAATTAATAAGAACGTTTATGTTTTTCTCTTCATTCTTGGCAGCAATGATAATCGATATTTTAATACGCTCATTTGACTGCCGCAGCCGTGGTTCTGTTCTCTTCTTCATCACAATCCATATCAAAAGGTTTACAACGATAAAGAAAAAAGCAGCTATAGATAAAATAATAAGCATCAATAATTTCTGCGATGTTGGATTTTACTACACGCAAAGATAACTATTCGTTGAATTAATGTTTTTCATTTTTTTTAGTTTTTTTATTGAAGTAAATGTTTAATTTGTATCCCAAGCTCATCAGTTTTTTGTGATAGAAAAATATTTTTAACTAATTAGACAATAAATTCTTTTACGGCGCAAGGTTTGGTAAGATACAAGTACAGTCTGATTTTATTTGATAACCCTGATGAAGTTTGTCCGCGTATTGAGTCACACATAAAAAAATATTATTTAGATCTGAGAAACTCATCGTTGTATTTGTTAATTAAAGACAGTGTTAGAATTATAATTCCGGGGATACCTCAAAAACTTTTTTCCATTGGGAGCCCTGCTTAATAATTGTATATCATTCCAATAAATAATTAACTCAATAAATATTTTTCCAAAAACCAAAGGAGATAGGATGAATATAAAACGAACGACAATCATGCTCATGTTGATCATGTGTATGACGGCTATTATTTCATTTGCGCAGGATCAAAATACACTGCCCGAAGAAGTATGGTCGATAGTAAGACCTACTGAAAACCCGGTAGTACAAACAAACAGTGATTATGTGTATGTGCCTGTTCCGCAGGTAACCCGCTATTTTGATCTTAAAGAAGGTACCGATGCAACAGTAACACCTAACTTCAGACCGTGGCCCACTACAAACACAACGCAGTCTGAATTAAGTATTGATGTTCATCCGACAAACTCCAACATAATTTTTGCCAGTGCAAACGCTACTCCATGGCCTGTATCAGGTATTTACGGAACAGGTGTTTACTGGTCACTAAACGGATCAACAAACTGGACAGGTTTTGATAATCCGCCTTTTGGTGGTAACTCAGGCGATCCGGTTTCTGTAATCGGAACCAATGGATATTTTTATGAAGGTTATATAACTAACGCAAGTGGACAGGGTATAGCTGTTTCAAGCAATAACGGAAGTACATGGTCTTCTTATATTGTAGCTCCAGCACCATCAGCAAGTGGTTTGGCAGATAAAAATCATCTTATGGTTGATAAGCACCCCGGCAGTCCTTATGAAAACAGAGTTTACGCTGCATGGACAGACTTCGGCGGAACAAATGATTATGATGTTGTATTAAGATATTCAACTAACTTTGGTCAGACATGGAGTGCATCTATAAATCTTAGTAACAGTTTAAATTCATATTTGAATCAGGGTGTAAATATTCAAACAGGACCGAACGGCGAAGTTTATGCTATATGGGCTGTTTATGCTGCTACCCCTGTGACAAATGGTGAAGACGGAATAGGATTTGCGAAATCTACAAATGGTGGAGTTACCTGGAGTACCCCAACATATATATACCAAGCAACAAACTTTGGTATTCGAGGTAATTTGAAAAGTTCTTCTTTCAGGGTATCGTCTTTCCCATCAGCTGCTGTTGACAGATCAGGCGGACCGCGTAACGGATGGATTTATGTAACCTGGCCTCAGAGAGGTGTTGCACCCGCAGGAAGTGATCCGGATATCGTTTCCGTAAGATCAACGGACGGCGGAACTACCTGGAGTGCACCAATAAAAGTTAACAGCGATCCTGCTAACAATGGAAAAGACCAGTATTATCCATGGATGTGTGTTGACCAGGCTAATGGTCAGGTCAATTATGTATTTTATGACAGCCGCGATGTAAGCAATGACAGTGCCCAGGTTTATATGGCTCGTTCACTTGACGGCGCGTTCACATTTGAAAATATTAAAATAAGCGACGGTAAATTCAGACCTAAACCAATATCAGGCTTAGCAAGTGGTTACCAGGGTGATTATATCGGTATAGCTGCTTTAAATAATATTGCATATCCATACTGGGCTGAAGATAGAACAGGAAATTACCAGGGATGGATGGCGGTTGTTACTTTTGGACCCGGCATTACTCACACTCCGTTAACAAATACAGAAAACCTTACAGGTCCTTATGTAATTAACGCGTCAATTGAATCAACAAATCCTATTAACCCGGGCAGAGTATATGTTCATTGGGGAAGAGGTGCATTGACAGATTCAGTTCTTATGACAAATACAGGCGGTAACAATTATACAGCAAACATTCCGGGCAACGGATCAAATGCTGTTTACCGTTATTACATTTATGCAGAAGATAATACTGGTGCAACCGGAACATTACCGGGCGGCGCACCAACAAATTATTTTTCATTTGAAGCAGCTACAGATATTGTTCCCCCGGTTATAACACATAACCCGCTTGGCAATCAGCCAAAACTAAGATGGCCTGCAGATGTCTCTGCTGATGTTACAGACAACATTGGTGTTGACAGTGTTAGATGCGAATACCGTGTTAACAGCGGTGCTTTAAGTGGTTCATTTGCGATGCCTTTTGTTTCAGGAAATACTTATGAGGGTGTTTTCCCGATCGATACATCACTGATTGCAATCGGTGACTCAGTTGAATACCGCATCAGAGCAAGAGACGATTCAAATGGTGGAAACATTGCTTACTTACCTTCATCAGGTTATTATAAATTTAAAATAATAGATGTTAAAGGTGTTGTTCTTGTTGTTGACGGAGACGTTACTATGGAAGCAAGAATTTCTCCTGAAAAAGGAAGCGGTGGAGACCTTGTTACACCTCTCGGTGCATCAGCAACTTTATTTGCAAGTACATTAATAACATCCGGTTATGCTGTTGATGAAGTTACTTTTGCAAACATGAACCCGGCTACACTTGATGATTACGATATCGTAATTTTATCAGGCGGTGTCGCTACTTCAAACATGTTCAACGATCAGACAAAGAGAACTGCTTTAATAAATTATACATTAGCCGGCGGCAAAACTTTAGTTGAAGGCGGCGAAGTAGGATATATCTTCCGTCAGCAAACATCTGAAGTTGATGTGGATTTCAGAAGAACATTATTGATGGACAGTTCATGGATAAGTGACGTTTCGGGCGGCTCTTTATTAGTAAGAGTGCCTGCTCACCCGATGTTCAACAATCCGAATACTGTTCCAGGTACTATAGCAGTCACTAACGCAGCAGGCACCGGATATGGTGCTCGCGATGCAATGAGAATTTTGCCTAATGTGCCTGGCGTAAGAAAACTTGCCGGATGGAGTACATATCCTGATTCTGCAGGTATATTCCTTTATTATGTAAATAATGATACTACACAGCCAAGAAATATTTTCTTCTCATTTTCTGTTGGACAGATTACTGACCAGAACATTGCCGCAGATCTTATAGACAACGCAGTATGGTTGTTAAGTCCTTCTAATACAACAATTCCAGTTGAATTGGTTTCATTCAATGCGAACACAAGTGGTAACAATGTTAATCTTAGCTGGACAACAGCAACAGAGGTTAACAACTCCGGTTTTGCAATAGAAAGAAAAACTGAAGGAACAATGTTCGAACGTATCGGTTTTGTTGATGGTAAAGGAACAACCACACAGACAACCATTTACTCATTTACAGATACAAAACTACCTGACGGAAATTATACTTACCGTTTGAAACAAATTGACTTTGACGGAACTACAAGTTACTCCAAAGAAGTAAACGTGGATATAACCGGTCCGAAAGTGTTTGCTCTTGACCAGAACTATCCTAATCCGTTCAACCCATCAACAGTAATAAAATATTCTATTCCTGCTGACGGATTTGTTTCACTTGCAGTATATAACCTGTTAGGCGAAAAAGTTGCAACACTTGTTAACGATAATCTTAAAGCAGGCGCACACGAAATTAATTTCGACGCCTCAAACCTTTCAAGCGGTGTTTATTTCTACCGTCTTGAATCAGGCAGCTTTACTGCAGTTAAGAAGTTGATGCTCTTGAAGTAAGCTAAAGTGTCAAACGTCAGATGTGAAACGAAAGACGTGAGACGAAAAAAGTTGAAGCCAGTCCATTGTGGACTGGCTTTTTAATTTTTAAAAAATCAATTGCAGCCATACGCTTAAGGGTTTGTTATACAACCCGGTATTGATAAGTCCCAAAGTAGTGGAACAATAATTAATTTTTAATTGAATAAATTCTTTATGCGGCTAAAGCCGAATTTCATTATTATTTTTTCCGTCAGCTAAAGCTGACGGAAATTTATTTTTAGTTTTATTTATTTCCGTTCACTTCAGTGAACGGGATAATCCCGATAGGTGAAATTGGCTTTAGCCGCATTAAAACACCTGGGGAACAGATCCAAAAGGTTGCGTTAGGCTGCACTCTTTCACAGACTGAACCCGCCTGATACAGAACCTTCGGCACATGAAATATTTTAAATTAATGCTGCCGCTTTTTAAGAGAAAAGGGAAATGGTTAGAATTTGTTAGATGAAAATTTTTTACAAAATGTAGGCGATGGGCTTGCCCATCCCGATTTGCAGTAATATTGATATTCACAAATAAACAGAATAACAATTACATAACCTAATATCGTTAACAGACCAAACCTGCCAGTATATTATCATTCCGGAATTTGCGGCAGCAAATCTCCAGAATTTAAAATTCCGTGAATTTAAATTGCCATTTGGCAAATAAAAATAATTTGACAATGAGTTCTACAATCGGCAAGTTAGAGCAGGCAAATTAAATAAGGGAGATGAGCGGGTGAAATACTTTCCGTTAAATATTCAAATAAGCTTTAATTGTATAGTAATGTTATTAATCATTCAGTAAAAAGTTCTGAGAGTTTTTAAATGATTTGCATTCAAGAGCTAATATGAAAACTAGATTTTTGTTTATAAGTATCTACACAACATTGTTTTGTAGTATTATCCTGCCACAGGATACTCTTCCTCTTTTACAAGATCTGGTCGATCCTAGTATCGAAGTAAGGCTTACTGCAATAAATTCCATCGTCAATGATGATTTATCGGAATATATTCCACACATAGAAGATTTAATTTGGAAACAGTCTGAACCATTTATGATGTTGGAGTACCTTTATACCTGTTCAAAATTTGATTCACCGCATATATCAGATTTAACATATCGGTTCATTGAAATAGCTGATAATTTTAATGAAATGTTTCCGCCACGAGACCCTTTGGAAATGAAAGTTCGAGCCACGGAAATACTTGTTTATCGTGATGATTATTCATTAGCAGGTTATGCATTTGCACTAATCAACCGTGATAAACCAAAAGTAGATATTTTTGCATTCAGGGTACTCGAAAAAATAATCAAAAATCATATCACGACCTTTGAAATCCAAGCAAAAAATGAGTTCATTTATATTTCAGAGAATTGTCCGGATGAGTACTTCCGATATTTCGCATTGCAAGTTCTGGCCAAATCCTATGACAAAGAATTTACTCAAAAATGTGTAGATGCTCTTACAAATTCAAGTGATTTCACGCTTCGTTTATTTGCTTTAGAACATTTATTTATACTTGAGTATCCTGACTTAAACAACTTGCTTAAACAAAGATTGCCGGTTGACCCGGAACCAACCTTAAGAATTGCAATTGCAGACTCAATTTTAAAATTTTTCAGCGAGCCAGCCGATCTCAAGTTTGTTAAAGACTATGTAATAGTAGAACAGGATCCAACAGTTGAACTATTAATTAGCTACGCAATTAATAAATTCATACCCCGGAATCATGGAAACACTAGTATAACTGAAATGATGGACAGGCTGAATTCATACACAGATCAGCTATTTCAATTCGGATGGATAAAAAATGAAAATGATTACACTCAATATAAAGAAAAAACAAAAATCCTTCGGGAACTATTTGAACAAAAGAAATTCAGCGAGTTATGCTCAAGCATAGACTGGATAATATCTCAGGCACAATCCCAGCACGGAAGTGATTCACTAACCGAGGAAGGGTATAAGTTTTTGTTTTATTACACCAGTTACATAAAAGAAAAAATTGAAACTGAATTTGGTACATGTAAATAGCACTATGGTTGAAACAAAAAAAATATTTCTATTTGTCTTCATTTTTTTTGAAATGATTTCGGCACAATGCGATTTGAATGAACTAATAATTTTGGTAAAGGATGGAACCTTATCGGAAAAACTGGAAGGTTTGCGTGCTACCCGCGAGTGTGGATTAAAAGAATCCTTTCAATTTCTGAATGAACGAATAGAAGCTGAGGATGATTTGTTCGTGCAAACTAAGATTTTAACAACTCTATATTTTATGGAATACCCCGACATGGAAGCTGTAGCGGTGAATTTTTGGGATATTATTGATAATTCAAGCTATACAATACTTGAAGAAAAGGATAGAGCGAAATTAATTGCATCGGCAATTCTGTTAGAAAGAAATAACTATTCTTATACCCAAAACATTTTTGATTATTTGAATACATATGATATTAGAAATGGATGGATTTTTTCATCTCTGAAAGTAATGCTGGAAATTTCACAATTCGAACAGGTTTCAAGAAATGAGCTTATAAGCATACTTCAATCATCACTATATTATCATTCACGGGTTAATGCACTGATGATTCTGACAGAGAAATATGGTGATGCGCAAATGCTTAATGTGTACAAATCAAGTATGATTTATGACGATTCAATGGGAGTACGGTTGTATAGCCTCAAAGCGTTATGTAAATATGAGTATAGCACTTTAGATTTAGAATTACGATCACTAATAGAAACGGATCCATCCTGGCATTTACGTACAGTTTTTGTTGATACATTGCTAAATAAATATGGTCAACCAATAGACTTATACTCTGTTCAAAATCATATATTAGTAGAAGAAAATGAAATTGCTCTATGGTGGATGCAAAACTCCGTTAATAATTTCATACCATCGAAGCCAATCCTCTCCACTCCCGAAATGATTGACAGCCTTGATTCATACACAGACCAGCTATTTCAATTCGGCTGGATAAAAAATGAAGATGACTTCAAACAATACAAAGAAAAAACAAAAGGTCTTCGGGAACTATTTGAACAAAAGAAATTCAGCGAGTTATGCTCAAGCTTAAACTGGATAATATCTCAGGCAGAATCCCAGCACGGAAATGATTCACTGACTGAGGAAGGTTATAAGTTTTTGTTTTATTACACCGGTTACATGAAAGAAAAAATTGAAACTGAATACGGGGAATGCAAATAAGTTAAAATGATAAATTTGAGCCGGTCCAGGTGACTGGCTTTTTTATTGTCATTACCAACCGGCTATTTATCTTTTTCATAACACAATTTCTTTCTATTTTGCTTTATAATTTTTGATGAAAAATGTTTGAATATGTAGGCGCGTTACATATGCATTCAGTCTTTTCGGATGGCTCCGGACAGGTTGATGAAATTGCAAAATATGCCGATGAAATCGGTTTGGATTTTATTATCCTGACAGATCATAATACACTGCGTGCTTTGAATGAAGGTTATGAAAAATGGTACGGAAAAACTCTTCTGCTTGTCGGCTGTGAAATAAATGATAAAGAAAATAAAAATCATTACCTCGCCTTTGGTATTAACCAGACATTCTCAACCAGGACATCAGCTAAAGATTATGTGAGAAAAGTAAAAGAAGCCGGCGGTATCGGGTTTCTTGCTCACCCTCACGAAAAAAGATCTCATATGAAAGAACATCCGCCATATCCATGGACAGAATGGAATACCGATGACTTTGATGGTATTGAGATCTGGAACCACATGAGCGAATGGATGGAGAACCTGACTGAACAGAACAAGTACCAGGCATTCGTTCATCCGTTAAGATCAATTGTTGGTCCGCCTCCTGAAACATTAAAAGTCTGGGATGAAATTAGTCTTAAGCGTCCGGTTGTCGGAATTGGCGGTGTTGATGCACATGCACATAAATATAATTTACTTGGTTTCCTTGAAGTGGAAATTTTTCCTTACAAAGTACTCTTCAAATCCATCAGGACTCACGTGCTAATGCATGAGGAAATCGTAAAAGGTAAGAGCGAAAAAGCGGTTACTAACGCTAAGAAAAAAATTTATGAAGCTATGGAAAAGGGAAGTTGTTTTGTAAGCAATGATTACCACGCGGATGCAAAGGGATTCAGGTTCTTTGCACAAACCGGAAGAAAAGTTTTTAATATGGGTGAGACAATTGCCAAGTACGATAAAATAAAACTAAAAGTATTGCTGCCTGCAGATAAAGCTGAAATACGTTTGATAAGAAACGGAAAGCTAATCGATAAAATTGAAAACAATGAAGCTGAATTTATTGTAGATAAAAAAGGGAGCTACCGCACAGAAGTTTATTTAAATGGCAAAGCCTGGATTTTCTCAAATCATATAAGGATTGGGATTTAGGTCTTTCTTTTAGTTGATTCAATTTTAATCAACAGATTATAATAGAGATCGCTGCAAAGACAGTTTTAAGTTCAATTCTATTTTCTTAAACTCATTTCATCAAAATCATTTTTTTTGTCTCCACATATGAACCCGCTTGAAGTTTATAAAAATAAATTCCACTCGGATGATTAGAAGCATCGAAAGTAATATCGTAGGTGCCTGTCTCTATTTCACCCTTTACTAATTCCGCAACCTCACAACCTAACAAATCAAAAACCTTTAGACTAACAATAGACCTTTCCGGAACAGAGTAAGTTATTTTTGTTGATGGATTAAATGGATTAGGATAGTTATTTGAAAGACTGCAAAAATATAAGGCACTTAAATCTTCATTAACCGCCGTAAATGGAATAAAACTGTATAAATACTTGGTTCTATTTACCCAGACAGAACCAGCCCAACTTTGCATAAGCTCTTCAATCAAATTATTATTAACATCATATGTGAATGATTCTTTATCGTAATTCGTCCAAATGGAACCATCCCAGAATTGCTTGATGCTTTCAGTTCGGTTATTGATTGCATCATATATAATTAACACCATAACATAATTTACCCAGTCAGAACCTACCCAACTTTGTCCAAACTCTTTAATCAAGTTATTATTTACATCATATGAGTATGACACCTTATAATAATTCACCCAGATAGAACCATCCCAGAATTGAGAGAGAAATTCAGTCTGGTTATTATTTGCATCATATGAGTTTGACACTTTATAATAATTCACCCAGACAGAATCATTCCAATTTTGCCAGAGGTATTCAGTCTGGTTATTGCTTCCATCATATGTGTATGAATACTTATAGCTATTCACCCAAGAAGAACCACCCCAATATGATTGTCCGAGTTCTTCTATCAAATTATTATATACATCGTATGTGTATGATTCCTTATCGTAGTTCATCCAGGCAGAACCATCCCAGATTTGATTAAGCCATTCAGTTAGGTTATTGTTTCCATCATATAACGACGACTCCTTATAAGAATTTAGCCAAGAAGAACCAACCCAAGATTGCCCGAGCAATTCAATTAAGTTATTGTTTAAATCATAAGTGAATGACTGCTTTAAATTATTGACCCAGACAGAACCATCCCAGGATTGTTCAAGCCATTCAGTCAGGTTATTATTTGCATCATATGAGTTCAACACGTGATAATAATTCACCCAGACAGAACCACCCCAAGATTGTCCGAGCAATTCGATCAAGCTATTATTTACATCATATGTGGACGATTCTTTATTGCTGTTAACCCAAGCAGAGCCATTCCAGTTTTGTTTAATTTCCTCTGATAGGAGAAAACCATTACTGAGCAGTGTTTTATTGGTGGTAGTCCTTGTATCTTTTGCATTAAATCCTTTTTCTTCTAAAAACTCAACTTGTTGATTTTTTAATGCTGTCTTCCAAATGCTGTTTTTAGATTTCAACTGCAAAGATGATCTATCATTCAATCCTTGTAAATCGGCTACGCTTGGTTTATGAATATTCTGAAATCTTTCGGAAATGGATTTGTCTGGTGATATAGCTCTGTGATTTTTGTTTTGAGCAAAACTAAAGAATGATAATAATAAGGTAAGTGTGAATAATGTAATTGCAGATTTCATATTGTTCTCTTGTTTTTTATTTATAATAAATTAACCATATAGACCTAGACAAACAATAAAACTCAATATCAAACAATTATTGATCTTATCTCTCTTGAAAAGGAATGATTGTTTCTTAACAAATCCTTTCCATCCTCAAAAAAGTGTTAAGTAAAACGTTCAGTAAAATTGAGTTTTTGCCCGACTCAACTTGAAAACAATTTGGTTATATTAATCACACAAATTGAAAAATTGTTGAAAAAAAGATTTGATTTTATTTAGGATTCGCTTCTTTCCAATTCTTTGTAAATTGTAAACTAAATATGCGCCCGTAGTTCAACTGGACAGAATGTTGGATTCCGGTTCCAAAGGTTGCAGGTTCGAATCCTGCCGGGCGTACTACTAATAATTATTTTGGCAGATTACCATTTTCATTGTAAATTTGTTGTCGCTTTACTGAATTATTTGCCAAAACCATTGTTTCAGAGGAATTAATTAAATGCTCACGAAAAAGAAAAAACTTTCAAAAAAAGAAATCAAAGAAGATAAACTTGTAGAGAGTTACTACAAGGCATATGGTTTTTTTGATGAAAATAAATCACGTATTGGATTATACGCCGTAATAATTGTTGCACTTGCCGCAGTCATTTACTTTTACATGAATTCAAGAGGTCAGACGAATGAAACTGCAGGTGTTGAACTATCAAGAGTTATGTCGTTGTATGACAGCGGCGCTTATTTAGAAGCTATTGAAGGCCGACAAGGAACCAATATCATTGGTCTTAAAAAGATAGTTGAAGAATACGGCAGTACAGAAAATGGTGAGAACGCAAAAATTTTTCTTGCCAACGCTTATTTTTACTTAGGCAAGAATGAAGAAGCATTCAAATATTATGAAGACTATAGCGGAAGTAACGAATTATATAAAGCAACCGCATTATCAGGAGAAGCCGGTTACTATGCTTCCAAAAAAGAATACGAAAAAGCAGCGGACCTTTACAGAAAAGCTTCAAGAGTATCTGAGCTAAACGCATTGAATCCCGAATACCTTCTGAAGGCGAGCATTAATTATATCAATGCTGGAAAAAAGGATATTGCAAAAGAACTGCTTGAAACTATAAAAAGAGATTTTATAACTTCAGCAGCTGCAAGAGAAGCTGATCGTTATCTTGCCTTAACAGAATAGTCTAAAATATAAATGAGTTTTTCAAAGCCGCATTGTTTGCGGCTTTGTTGTAATTATGTGTGTTAATCTTCAATAGTAATTTCTTGACTTTCAAACCGTATATCTATATTTTTTTGCCCTGTTTATTTACAATTTAATCGGAATTTATGGCAGATACATCAGACTTCAGAAATGGCTTAATTATAAAATTTAAGAACGATCTTTATACAATTGTTGAATTTCAACACGTAAAACCCGGAAAAGGGGGAGCTTTCGTCCGGTCACTCCTTAAAAATCTTAAAACTGGTAAAGTCCTGGATAATACATTCAGATCAGGCGAATCTGTTGAAGTGGTAAGAGTTGAAAGAAGAAAATATCAATACCTTTACCGCGAAGGGGAATTCCTTGTTTGTATGGATAATGATACTTATGAACAGATAAATGTTCCCGCTTCCTTGTTTGGAGACGGACTTGAATACTTAAAAGAATCAGAAGAAGTAGAAATACTTTTTAACGGAAGTGAAATAATTACAGTTGAACAACCCGTATTTGCCTATCTTAAAGTAATTGAAACCGAACCCGGTTTTAAAGGCAATACCGCAACAGGTGCTCTTAAACCTGCTAAATTGGAAACCGGCTCCACTGTGAACGTACCTTTGTTCATCAATGTTGATGATTTATTAAAGGTAGATACAAGAACCGGCGAATATGTTGAACGTGTTAAATCTTAATGAAGGAAAATAAATGGATTTAAACCTTCTGAAAAAACTGATCAGGCTTGTTGATACTTCAAACATAACTGATCTTGAAGTTGAAGAGAACGGCTTAAGAGTAAAGATTGCTAAAAAGAACAGATCATTCAATACAGGTGCTTCGCAGCCGCATATCGTTATGGCGCCTGCTTCACAATCTCATGAATTAGCAGATCACAGACCCGTAACCGACGAAAAACCAAAAGCCGAAGAAAAATCTTCAAATACACATGAAATAAGATCACCTATCGTCGGCACATTTTATCGCGCACCTGCACCCGATGCAGATGCATATGTTCAGGTAGGCGATGTTGTAGCACCCGGTTCAGTTTTATGTATAGTTGAGGCTATGAAACTCATGAACGAAATTGAATCTGACATTAGTGGAAAAATAATCAGGATACTTGTTGAAAACGGAAAACCGGTAGAATACAATCAGCCGCTTTTCCTTATTGAAAAATCCTGATACGAACTCATTTATCTGGAAAAAATTTGTTTAATAAAATTTTGATCGCCAACAGAGGCGAAATTGCTTTAAGAATAATAAGAACCTGCAAAGAGTTGGGGATTCATACTGTTGCGGTTTATTCTGAAGCCGACAGAGATTCCCTCCACGTTACTTTTGCAGATGAAGCAGTCTGCATAGGACCACCGCTTGGAAGAGACAGCTATCTTAAAATTCCCGCAATAATTTCAGCAGCACAAATAACCGGTGCGGATGCAATTCATCCCGGTTACGGCTTTCTTGCTGAGAACGCTAACTTCTCCGAGATATGCGCCGAATCAAATATTAAATTCATAGGACCATCACCGCAAATGATAAACGCCATGGGCGACAAAGCATTTGCAAAAGACACTATGAAAAAAAATGGTGTTCCTGTTATCCCCGGCAGTGACGGAGTAGTAAGCGATTTACACGAAGGAAAAGAAATTGCAAAAGAGATCGGCTTTCCTGTAATCATAAAAGCATCTGCTGGCGGCGGCGGAAAAGGTATGCGTATAGTTTGGGAAGAAAGTGAATTTGAGAAAGCATACCTTACAGCAAAGACAGAAGCCGAATCCGCATTCAGTAATGCTGATGTTTATATAGAAAAGTTTGTAGAAAATCCGCGACACGTTGAAATACAAATTCTTGGCGATACCTTTGGCAACGTTTATCATTACGGAGAGAGAGACTGTTCAGTTCAGCGAAGACATCAGAAATTAATTGAAGAATCACCATCACCGGCAATTGATGCTGAAACAAGAAATAAGATGGGTGAGACCGCTATACTTGGCGGTAAAGCAGTTAACTATGAAGGAGCAGGTACAATTGAGTTTTTATTGGATAAGAATAAAAACTTTTATTTTATGGAAATGAATACAAGGATCCAGGTTGAACATCCTGTAACCGAAATGGTTTATGATGTTGACCTTGTTCGTCAGCAAATACTTGTTGCAGCAGGTCAGAAAATTGAAACTCTTCCGTCAACACCAACCGGTCATAGTATTGAATTCAGAATTAATGCAGAAGACCCTGATCATTCGTTCAGACCTTCACCCGGAAAAATTCAGTCATTGCATTTTCCCGGTGGTTATGGAGTAAGAGTTGATTCACACATTTATCAGTCATACACTATTCCACCGAATTATGATTCGTTGATTGCAAAATTAATTGTCTGGGGAAAGAACAGGGAACATGCGATTGCACGCGGAAGAAGAGCTTTAGAAGAGTTTACAGTTGAGGGGATAAAAACAACAATTCCATTCCACCTCAAAGTTCTGGAAGACGAAAGATTTTTAAGCGGTAATTTTGATACAGGTTTTCTTGACGGGTTTCTTAAGTAACCGTTAGAAAATTAATTCCCGCAGCCGGATAGCCGGCAAAATAAAAGTGAGCGTTAACAAATTTTAAACTGAGGTATAAAATGAATTTCCCTGATAATCTCAAATACACAAAAGATCATGAATGGGTTCTTGTTGAAGGCAGCAATGGAACAATAGGTGTTACCGAATACGCACAAAGTGAATTGGGCGATGTTGTGTTTGTTGATATTGATCCTAATGTAAGTAATATAACAAAAGGACAATCCTTCGGAACAATTGAAGCTGTAAAAACTGTAAGTGATATTTATGCACCTTGCAACGGAACAGTCACTGAAATAAATAAATTACTTTCAGATAGTCCGGAAACAATTAACACAGACCCTTACGGACAGGGCTGGATGGTTAAAATTAAAATTGCTGATCTTAATGATCTTAGTGATCTGCTCGACAGCAATGCTTACAGACAATTAATCGGACAATAATTTTTTTCGATATTCCGAATAGTTCTGAATTATTTTTAAGAGGCTGTTTCAAATAACTCTTTTTTGTCAGTCTGCCAGTACAGGCATACTTTACTGCAAATTGGTATTTGAGGCAGTCTCTCTCACTTTAAAAAACATTAACCGGTATTACTTCTAACTAATGATTCATAACGAAACGATTCTCATAGTCGATTTTGGTTCTCAGTACACACAATTAATAACACGACGTGTAAGAGAAGAAAATGTTTATTCTGAAATTCACGCCCACACCATTACACTTCAAGAAGTAAAAAAAATAAAGCCTGTTGGAATTATTTTATCAGGCGGACCAATGAGTGTGTACGATGACGACGCCCCTTCAATAGATCCTGAAATTCTGAAACTTGGTGTTCCTGTTCTTGGGATCTGTTATGGTTTGCAGTTCATCTGTAAAATTTTTGGCGGCAAAGTTGAGCCTGCATCTGACAGGGAATATGGAAAAGCTCCGCTGACGATAATTGCTGATTCAATACTTTTTGAAGGCGTAAAAAAAACATCAACAGTATGGATGAGTCACGGTGATTATCTTTCTTCTCCGCCAGCAGGATTTAAAATTCTTGCTGAATCATCTCACTCTCCCTTTTGTGCTTTGTCAGATGATAAAAACTCAATCTACGGTTTGCAGTTCCATCCTGAAGTCGTTCATACCGAAGAAGGAAAAAAAATAATTCACAATTTTTTGTTCGGTATATGTAAATGTTCCGGAAACTGGACCTCTCAAAATTTTATCACTGAAAGTATTGAACAGATAAAACAAAAAGCAGGAAACTCAAAAGTTATTTGTGCTTTGAGCGGCGGTGTTGATTCAACAGTTGCCGCTGTTCTTGTTAAAAAAGCTATTGGCGAAAATTTATTCTGCATTCATATAGATACCGGTCTAATGCGCAAAGATGAAAGCAGAAAGATCGGCAAGTTATTCAGGGAAAACCTAAATCTCGATTATTTACATGTCGATGCTTCAGAAATTTTTCTTGAAAGATTAAAGAACATCATTGATCCCGAACAGAAAAGAAAAATAATCGGAACAACATTTATCGATGTATTTGAATCTGAAGCACACAAAATTGCCGGCGCTGAATTTCTTGTACAAGGTACCCTTTATCCGGATGTTATTGAATCAGTTTCGGTAAAAGGATCATCTGTAACAATTAAATCTCATCATAATGTCGGCGGTCTTCCTGAAAAAATGAATCTCAAATTAATTGAGCCGTTCAGGGAATTATTTAAAGATGAAGTTCGGTCAGTCGGAAGAGAACTTGGAATACCCGAAGAGTTTATTGAAAGACATCCCTTTCCCGGACCGGGACTTGCTGTGAGAATTCTGAGTGATATTACAAAACAGAAACTCGATCTTTTAAGAGATGCAGATGATATTTTTATCAATGAAATAAAATCCGCAGGAATATATAATCATATCTGGCAGGCATTTGCAGTATTGCTTCCGGTACAGACAGTTGGTGTTATGGGTGATCTTCGCACTTATGAAAATGTACTTGCACTGCGGGCAGTTACATCAATAGATGGAATGACTGCCGACTGGTTCAGGTTTGATTCTGAATTTCTTGCAAATGTATCAAACAAAATAATTAATAAGGTAAGGGGAATTAACCGCGTTGTTTATGATATAAGTTCTAAACCACCGGCAACTATTGAGTGGGAATAACATTGGACGAAAAAATAATTATTGAACATAGGCTCAAACAGGCGGAAGATTATGAGGCTCAGGGTAAACCGCTACATGCTATTCAGGTTTATACTGCACTTCTTGAGGAATATCCGGCTGTAATGGAAGCTGCTTACAATCTTGCGGAACTTTACCAGAGGCTTAATAATATAAATGCTGCATCAAAAGTTATTGAAACCATTTTGGGAGCTGAAAGCGGCAATATCGAAAACCGTATGTATGCAGGACAGTTTTATCTAAAATATTCAATGTGGAATGAGGCTCTTGATGTGCTTGAACAGATTATGCCGGAAGAAGAAAGTTATGTCTCCTACCTTCGTGGTTATGCGCATTATAAATTAGAAGAATATGAATTAAGTAAACTGAACCTTTTGAATTATGTTATAAGAGAAACGGATAATACACTAAAACTTGAAGGTTATTTACTTCTTGTTAAAGATTGTATCGGGCTGAAAGATTATAAGTCAGCGGAGAATTTTTTAAAAAAAATTGAGGCTGCTTATTCCTCTTACTGGGAGTTTCACTATTTATCTGCACAGGTTTATAAAAATATTGGAATGATCGAACATGCAATAACTTCAGCAGAAAAAACTATAAAACTTAATCCCAAACAGCCGGATGCATTTGCGTTAGCCGGACAATTGCAGTTAGCCTTTGGTGATTATAAAAAAGCTGAAAGAAGATTTTATAAGTGCATTGAATTGAAAGAAGATTTAACATCAGATATTTACACAGGACTTGCCGAAGCCTGCCTTAAATCAGATAAAACAAAAGATGCGCTTGCTTATTTTAATACTGCTCTGAAAATTGATCCGGAAAATCGGGCTGCTTTAAAAGGAAAAGAAACCGCTGAGTATCAACTAAAAAATAATATTCATTACGATGGTTAAAATATATTCGGTTTTATATTTTGTATTTTTTGTTTCAGGTATTCTTCAGCCGCAGAATAAAGTTGTACTTAGTGATTTTGACAGGGCAGTGTCGCTCTATCAGGCAAATAATTATGATGAATCACTAACTCTGTTTAACCAGATTCTTAATAACCCCGATTTCAAAAATGCTTATCAATCAGCTACAATATTTAAAGCAAAAATACTTTGTGAAAAGAATAGATTTTTTGAATCAGAAAAAATTCTAAGAGAGTTTATAAAAACAAGTCCTCAGGATAGATTCAGAGATGAAGCTTATTTAACACTTGCAAAAAATCTTTATGAACAATCTTTTTATTACCCTGCTTTTATCGAACTGGTGAAATTGATCAGTAATACCAAATCAGATTTCTACTTGAATAGGGGAAAAGCAAATTGCGAATCAATTGCAAGTAATCATCTCGATCCGGTTCAGGTTAAACCATTTACGGATACCTCTGGAAGTTCAGTGCGACCATTTTTATTACTGTTGACTGGAAGATTATTTGCGAATCAAAATCGTTTGACAGAGGCGGAAAAACTTTTTAATGAATTGTTCCTTGAATATCCTCTTTCAGAAGAAGCAAAAACTGCGAAAAATATTTTATCAGGAACTTCTGAATCACCGGATAAAAGTGTGAACATTGCTGTAATGCTGCCACTTTCAAAAAATAATAATGAAGGAAGCGGGACTGCTGTTAGCTGGGAAGTTCTGGAAGGAATAAAATATGCTGTAGACGAGTATAATTCTTCGTCAGTAAATAAGGTCGGACTGATTGTTAAAAATATTTCAGAAGCTGCCGACATTAAAGTTATTGCAGATGAGATTGATAATAACCGGTCAGTAAAAGTCATCTTAGGCCCGGTATTCAGCAGTGATGTAAAAAAAGTGTTGAAAGAGTTAAGAGATTCGGAACTTCCTTTAATATCACCGACAGCGACTGACGATGAACTGATATCATTATCGAAAAATTTTTTTCAGGCAAACCCTGGCTTCTATCAAAGAGGTAAACTAATGGCCGACTACCTTTTTTCTGTTGAAGGAAAAAGAAAGTTGGCAATAATAAATTCAATAGACGGTTATTCGCCAATAATTGCATCAGCGTTTGAGGAAGAGTTTCAAAAACTCGGCGGAAAAATTTTATTCAGAGATTCATATAAGTACAATACAAGTATCAGCTCATCAGGCCTATCCAGATTATCGGAATATAAAAACTCCCTTGAAGGAATATTTATTCCACTTTCAGATAAATCAGAAGCAGCATTTATTCTTTCACAATTAGTTCAAAATCAAATTGAATTACCGATTTATGGGAATCAGGATTGGATGCTTGCAAAAGGATTTGAAACTTCTACTTCGTTAAGTAACACTCTCGTTTTTACTTCAGATTATTTTATTGATTATAATGATACAGATTACCAGAATTTCAGCAGGGATTTTAACAACAAAACAAATTCAGATGTGAACAGAAATGTTTTGTATGGTTATGATGCTGCAAAATATATTCTGAATATCATTTCTAATACCTTGCCAGAAAGATCACGAATAAAAACCAAGATGGAATCGGGCACAAGAATATTAGGTTACCACAACGATATATCATTTGATAATGAAAGAATGAACCTTAACCTCAATATAGTTAAGTACAATAATGGTATATTTGAACTCAAAGACAGGTATGAACTGAAATAAAAACAACGGAGGATTTATTTTAAAAGTAAAAGATCTCCCGCTCGATGACAGACCACGAGAAAAATTAATATTGCGCGGTCCTCAAAGTTTATCCGATGCAGAGTTAGTTGCCATACTTTTAAGGACGGGTAAAAAAGGAATGTCGGTTGTAAGTATTGCACATGATTTGATAAACCAGGAAGGTAACCTTTCAAGGTTGGCGTTAAAATCTGTTGCCGCATTACAAAAAACCAGTGGAATAGGGAAAGATAAAGCCGCGACATTATCTGCTGCATTTGAAATCAGCAGAAGAATTCAATCTCAGGTTAAGTGGTTGTTTGATGTAAAGATAACGTCACCAAAAGATGTCGCAGATATTTATATCCCGATTCTCCGTGATGAGTTGAAAGAAAATTTTTATATACTCTGTTTAAGTTCTTCAAATAAAATAATGCGGGCTGAAAAAATTTCTATGGGGAGTTTGAATGCAAGTCTGGTTCACCCGAGAGAAATATTTAAAGTTGCAATCGAAAATAGTTCGGCCAGTATAATTTGTATTCACAATCATCCAAGCGGAAATCCTGAGCCAAGCAATGAAGATATTGCAATAACAAAAAAATTAGTTGAAGCAGGCAAGTTGCTTGATATACCTTTGTTTGATCATTTAATAATTGCCGGGAACAATTATACAAGTTTTGTTGAGCGCAGGCTGATTTAAAATCCTTTATTTTGTGCAATAAATGCAATCTTCTTAATATTTTAATTTGTATTTAACTGTCAATTTTATTATATATCGAACCAACAAATGATAACATGGCATCAAAATCTTTGTAATTTCAAATCTTTTCTTGCTTTTCGATTGTAAAAGCATAACAATTATTATAATGAACATTAACTAATTAATTTATTGGAGGACCTAATATGAAAGTACTGAAAATTGTTAGGAACACTGCTGTAATGGTTACATTCGTTGTAGCAGCAGCAATGATGACAGGTTGCGGCGGTCTAGACGAAGCTCAGATTGCAGAATTAAATAATCTTAGAGCAGAAGTTAGATCATTAGAAACCGAAGCAAACTCATTAAAAGATGAAAGAACACGCCTTGAAAAAGAATTAGCAGAAAAGAATGCTAAACTTCAGCAGTGCGAAAAGGATAAAGAACAGACCAGAGTTAATTTAGGTAAACTACCTAAATAATTATTAACGAAATTTTTTAATGAATTTGGAGGAATTTTTTTATGAAACTAAGTAAATATTTAATTGCCTTGCTTGCCCTCTTTGTTGTTCTATCAGCTGGTGCATTTGCACAGGAAGAAATGACTGAAGATGAATGGGAAGCTGAAATGTCACGCCTTCGTTCACAAAAAGACGCTTTAACAACTGAAATAGCAAACTTAAAAAGTGAAGTTGATAATTTAAAATCAACATTAGCTGGTATGATGAGCTACGAAGATTGTTTGAACGAATTATATGCATTAGTCGGCGCAACTAAAAATGATGTAGATAATTACAGAAAAGCGATTACAGAATTAGAAGGTAAAATCAGAAGAAAAGAAGGTCCGAAAGCTGACAGACAAAAAGATCTCGATGCACTAAAAACTAACAGGATAAGTGCTCTTCCTGAGTTTTTCGATAAAGTTCACAACCAGATGCAGAAATCGCTTGATAACTGGGTAGAAGAAGTACAGGATATTTCTTATACAGTTGTTAAAGGCGATCACCTCTGGGGTATTGCCCGTAAAAAAGAACATTACGGTAATGGTTTTGCATGGCCTGTAATTTATAAAGCAAATCGCGATCAGATTAAAAATCCTGATTTGATTTATCCAAAACAGACATTCAAAATTCCTAAGCTTACAGAAGAAGAAAAATCTAAATACGAAAAACTTCGTCAGAACTATAAACCAGCCCCTGTTCAATAATCACAGGCTGCTCGTTTAATGTTAATTAACTGAGTTCGGAAAGACCCTTATCAATATCTGATAAGGGTTTTTTTATTTAAATTAAAAAGAAAATGACTGCAACAGAAAAGAAAATTATTTTAGAAAATGTAGATATGTTTTCCCTTCTGGGAACAAATGACTCCAACCTGAAACTAATAGAAGATAAGTTTAATGCTTCTATTACGGTGAGAGGCGAAGTAGTAAATATCAAGGGTGTTATTGAAGAAATTGATTCAATCGAAAAAATCTTTAAAGAGATGACTTACGTGCTTAATACAAGCGGTAGACTAAAAACAAAAGATGTTGAAACTATTCTTGATCTAACCATACAGGGAAAAGAAATTGTTACTGAAAAGGAAATTGATTCAATAATTCTTTATACAAAAAATGATGCAGTAAAAGCAAAAACACCCGGTCAGTTAAATTATCTTCAGACAGCGAAACGAAATGATATTTGTTTTGCTATCGGTCCCGCTGGTACAGGAAAAACTTATCTTGCTGTTGCACTTGCTGTGGCAGCTATGAAAAATGGAATAGTAAACAGAATTGTATTAGCCCGACCCGCGGTTGAGGCGGGTGAAAGCCTTGGATTTTTGCCCGGTGATTTCAGAGAAAAGATTGATCCTTACCTAAGACCATTATATGATGCTCTTGATGATATGATGCCATCAGAGAAACTTAAGGGATACATAGAAAAAAGAACCGTTGAGATTGTCCCACTTGCATATATGCGCGGACGTACGTTAAATAATGCGTATGTGATTCTTGATGAAGCGCAGAATGCTACAGCAGTTCAGATGAAAATGTTTTTAACACGGTTAGGGGCAAATTCAAAAGCGATTATTACCGGTGATATTACTCAGATAGATTTGCCTTCAAAAACACAAAGCGGTTTAATTCAGGCAAAAGAAATTTTAAACGGAATTGAAGGCGTTGGTTTTGTTTATTTTGAAAAATCTGATGTGGTAAGACACAAACTTGTTAAAGACATAATTAACGCTTATGAAAAGTTTGAAAAGTAATATTCTGCATCAACATTATTTAACCAGAGTTTTACTTTCCTCCCAGTATTTATCCATCTCAGTCAGATTTGAATCGATCATTTTTCTACCTGACTCGGTGATTTTCTTTTCAACATAAGTAAATCGATTTATAAATTTCTTATTCGTTTTTCTTAAAGCGTTTTCAGGATTAACATTAAGGAAGCGGGCATAGTTGACAAGTGCAAAAAATACATCACCGATTTCATCTTCCAATTCTTCATGAAGTTTTTGTTTTGAGTCTTTTGAATTCTGATGTTTTACATCAGCTTCATGCATTTCTTCTATTTCCTCAAGAACTTTTTTCCATACATCTTCTTTCTTTTCCCAGTCAAAACCCACTTTAGCAGCTTTTTCCTGCAGCCTGTGTGCCCGCTGAAGCGCTGGAAGTTGTTCAGGAACTCCTTCGAGTACAGATGAACGTCCTTCAAGCAATTTTATATTTTCCCAATTTAGTTTTACTTCATCGGAATCTTTAACCTGTGTTTCACCAAATACGTGAGGATGCCTTCTGATCAGTTTTTCGGTTATAGATTTAATAACATCATCAAGTGTAAACTGATTTGTCTCTTCGGCTATCACTGTATGAAATACAACGTGAAGAAGTAAATCACCAAGCTCTTTTGATAAGTCCTCATAATTTTTGTTCTCAATTGCTTCCACGACTTCGTATGCTTCTTCGATGGTGGCTGATTTAATTGAATCATTTGTCTGTTCGCGGTCCCAGGGACATTCCTTGCGCAGTCTTTTCACAATCTCTACGAATTCCTTAAATTTCATTTCAGACATAAAAAAATTTCCTGATTAATAGTTGAATTAAGCAGGATCAAATTACGAAAATCAGCTTTACTGAAAAAAGGAGTATTAAAATGTTCGAACAAAAATTAAAAGAACTTGGTATCATAATTCCCGAGGCACCAAAACCACTTGCCGCATATATTCCTGCACTGCGTGTTGATT
>JAEXTA010000041.1 GCA_023453665.1 Bacteroidota bacterium
GAATTGGTTTGCTCTAATGTGGTCATACCATTATTAACTCTAAACCGGACAGCTTCTTCAACAGTTCCTGCTGATTGAGCATATCCGCTGATGACACATGCCACTAATAAAATAGTGGTCAGCATGAGTTTATGCATAGTACCCCTCACACAAGTGTGATTATTGAAAATATGACACATTAATTAAGCATTAGCAGGTAAATTGGCTCAATCATCATACCAATACCATATAAAAGTGCATTTTTCGCAAAAAAACGAATAAATATTTTAAGTAGCGGTAATATTTACGCGAGATTGTGTGGAAAAATTGGGGTTTTGTAATAATTATTTACAAGATTTTATCTGCAGGAATTCTATAAATGAAAAGTCGTTAATAAAAAGACTAAATAAATTTTATATTACCTGAGAAGTAAATCAAGCTTCGGTCTTGAAATACCAAGTAATTTTGCTGTTTTAGATTTATTATTTCCTAATTTTTTTAATACCTCCCTCGCATATAATTTTTCAAGATATTTAAGATTTGTTTGTTCATAAATAAGATCTAACCTAATGAATTGCGGAAGTTTATCAATCGTCTCCCGAAACTCTGGCGATGTTACAGGAATACTGTTAACAATATTTGCAAAGTCATTTATGTTGAGGAACTTTTTATCACTTAATAAAACTGCTCGTTCAATTGCATTTTTTAATTCACGGACATTACCAGGCCAGGGGTAGTTTCGGATGAATTGCACAACTTCAGATTCAAGTTTCGAAACCTGCTTGTTAAATTGCTGACTGAATTTTTTAATGTAATATTCTGCAATTAAAAGCGCATCATCATTTCTTTCTCTCAACGGAGGGAGTTCGAGCGCAACAACATTTAGTCTATGATACAGATCCCTTCTGAATAAATTTTGTTCAACAAGGTCAGTGAGGTTTTTATTTGTTGCTGAAATTATTCTTATATCGATGGGTAAATCAACAATACCGCCTAACCTTCTGATAACTTTCTTTTCAATTACCCTCAATAGTTTTACTTGAAGGTTTGGTGTTAGATCCCCTATTTCATCTAAAAATAATGTACCTCCTTCAGCTAATTCGAATAACCCAAGTTTTCTGGAAAGAGCATTTGTGAAAGCTCCTTTTTCGTAACCAAATAATTCTGACTCTAACAGATTTTCCGGTATTGATGAACAAACTATATCAACAAAAGGAAGATTTCCGGGATTAGTATAATTATGAATTGCATTTGCAAGCATTCCTTTTCCGGTGCCTGTTTCACCTAAAATCAAAACACTTATTGACCTGTTTTCGGAAACTCTTTTTGCAAGTTCTACAATTCTGCCGAACTTCTCCGAACTGCCTATTATATTTTTGAAAACACTTTCTTTTTCAAATTCGCTCTGACCGGGTTCATCGGTTATATAGGTTCTATTCGAAATTATTTCATACAAATAATTGTTAAATCTGTAAATCTCAAACGGGATAGTGAAGATATCATTGTATCCCATTTTTGCGATCGAACTTACTAAGGTTGCATCATTCTCTCTTATTAAGAAAATGATTTTATTTTTTAATTCACTTTTCCTGTCTATTATTTTTTTGAGAATAGGAGATTCAATATTGTTTATCTGAACGATTGCTATATCATTATTTTTAAGATCAAAAAATTTAGGATATGATGTTATAGCGCTAATATTTTTAAATGGCAATTGCCGCACTGCATTTTCAATCACAGAGACATCTTTATAATTTGAAAATACTTTTATTTTAATTGGTTTATCAGTCATTACAAATTATTTTCTTACTTATTAATTTGATCAAAGACAATTTTTCTTTTGGGATTATTTATAAAATTAGAACGGGATTTTGAATCACTCATTCCCTGAACAATATAGTTTAGCACTGACTTTGCGTAGTCGAAATATTCTTTGAACTTTGTCTCATTTCCTCTGATTTTAAAATATTCTGCGGCTGTAAACAATACTTTCCACGTTAATTCTGTTATTACCAGATTTTCTATTTTTTGTAAAACATCATTTAAATAGAAACTGATTTGTTCTGTTTGAGCATTGCTGCTTTTTGTTGAAATCATATAAGTAAGAAAAACCCTTTCGGTTTCATGCAAAGGATTATCTTTACAGCAGGTTATTAACATATCGTCATTTACCATTTTTAATGCGTTTTCAAATTCCTGCAATCCGATAAGATACTCGATATAAATAAAATAAAATTTTACAAAATTATATTTGTCATCAATCTTAACAAAATTTTGAATAATCTTTTCAAAATCACCCGGATCCTGTTTTAGACCGGTTTCAATTTCATATAGTTTAATTAATGAGTTCAGACTATTATAGTATTTATCGGGCAACACATCCTTTTTAATTACTATTTGATATTCATTAATTACTTCTTTAAGTTTTTCATAATCACCGAGGTAATAGTAATATTTGCCCTGTATAAAATAAGTGTCAGCTTCGAGTTCATAATTTTCACTTAGATATAGTGTTCTTTTACATTCAAGTAAACATTTATTCATTTCATCGTACCGACATGTTTCGAGATATATTTCACTGAGATTAAGCAGGACCGAACAATAATTTACATTGTGACCAATACTAATAAACACACTTCTTGCTTTGTCATAATGATTTTCAGCAGCCTCGTAGTTACCGATACTAAAATCATATGCACCAAGATTCATTGTAATGAGTGCTTCTTTTTCCAAATTACCTACGGCTGAGTTTGTATTTTGTGCCTTGTGCCAGTAATCAACACCCGATTTTACATCCCCGCGCAGAAAAAGAATATTGCCAATATTAATTTCTGTTTTAAGTTGATTGAATGCCTGACCGGCTTTTTCATACATATTTGAGGCATCTTTAAAATTTTGAAGTGCTTCTTCTATCTTGTCGTCGTGCGAGTATGAAATCAATCCGGATAAATTGTACGCTGATCCTTTTAATTCCAGATCCGCTTTTTCATTTTCAATTATTGAATTGCAAAGCAGTTTTGATTTTTCAACATTTGAAAGATCATATTCTATATACGCAATCTCCAGGGACATTATGTTTTTAATCGATTCATCTTTAACCATCTCAAGGTATTTGTACAACAGGTCACGCGCTTCTAAAAGTTCACCTGTTGCCGCAAGAGATTTTGCCTTAATTACAACCAATCTTTGCTGTTCAATTTCAGAAACAGAACTAAACTCTATTTCTTCCATCAATGACAGAATATTTTTATAATCATTTAAGTCGCTAAGTACTTTGCACAATCTGATTTTCAAATTATTAAGCTGTTTGGATGAAAGCGGTAAATTGATCAGACGGTTCAATAATTGCCTCTGATATGAATGTGCCGATTGTTTTTCTGCATCATCAACTTCAGCAATTATAAGTTTATAACTTTCATCATATAATTTTGCCAGTTCAAACTGCCTGGCTAATTCTGTTCGGCTGATGGCAGCATTCAAATCCTTTAACCTGAACGCTATATTTCCGTGCAACTCACCTGCGTCTGAAATTGTTGAGTAAATATATTTTTTAAGTCCTGATGAACTGAATAATGGTTCGGAATAAAGCTGATTGTTTTGCAGGATGTTCTTTTTTTCTAAAGAACTTAAAATATCACTTTCTTCTTTAACGATATCCGGGAAAAAATGTTTAAGTATTTCCAGATTAACAGGAAATTCAAACAGCGACAATATCTGAATTACTTTCAATTCGGTTTCATCAAGAATTTTTAACCGGGCATTGTAGATATCATCATGAGAACTTTTCAACAATTGAATTGAATTATCATTCAACTCAAGAACAGGATAACCGGTATCATATTTAATAATACCAAACAGGTGAATATCTTTTAGAAAACTTTCAATGCTTCCGGGCAACAGATCAGCATAACGCAAAACAAGTTTGCTTACTTCAGCCAGCGGATAATGCGGATAAAAGTTTTTCCCCATGTACTCTGTTAAATTCGCTTCGGTAAAAGGTGAAATATTTATTTCCTGCAGATTACTAAGCTGATCAGACATATACGGGAATTCTGATTCTTCCGTAAGAATTATTTTTTTCTTTTTGATCTGAAGAATTGGAATTAGTTCACGCAATAGTTCAAGACTTGTTTCATCATACAAATTATATCCATCCATTACCAGAATAAAATCAACATCATCTATAATGTTCAGGAATATTTTTTTTATTTCCTCTAAACTAAGCTGGATTTTTGAATGGATGAACTCATCAATTACAGGAAGGATATGTGTTTTTAATCTTCTGTGTGAAGGTAAATGATAAAATATCCTTTTAATAAGAATCCGGATAAATTCCATCCCCGTGTTTGTATGTGATTCAGTGATTAAAATTACTTCATCGTGAATTTTTTCCAGTTCCTCGGTCAAAAAAGTTTTTCCCATACTTTCATAACCACGTAAGCTGAAAACTTCATGACTTGAATCGTCTGAAATATATTTTCGAAGTATGGAAAGAACATCCCTCCGGTTGGTAAAAACTTTGGCAGGTAAAAAGTCTTTGTTCATGACTTCGGAAATCGGAATACCCAGATCAATTAATATTTTTAATGCACTGTCATAACGATCTTCAGGAAGTTTTGCAAGAGCTTTTTTTATTACGTCCGTTAATTTTGGATAATCAAACTCATCCGGAAAATCAAACTCACTTTCAAGATGTGCCTTATAGATATGCAGTTCATCATCAGTATTGAACGGAAATTTTCCATAAACTAATTTGTATAAAAGTATCCCAAGTGAATATAGATCAACTCTGAAGTCGTGAGGTTGCTTTTTAAGAATTTCCGGTGCTATATACTGAGCGGTACCTTTGGGTATAAAATTTTCCTGATCGGGCAAATGTTCAGCCAGACCAAAATCAATAAACCGAAGCTGTGGTATTTCTTCAATTGTTATAAGGATGTTCTCCGGCTTTAGATCATAGTAGACATAGTTTGCCTGATGCAGATAAAATAAGACCGAACATATTTGAGTGATTATATGGTTGAAGTTATTAATGTCAAATTTATACTCGTCAAAAGTTTTGCCCGGAAAGTAATCCATTGTAAAGAATTGCGAACCATATTGGATATCTTCACTATCAGATTTTATTACAGTTCCAAGGTCATGAACTTTTATAATATTCGGGTGATTAAGTCTTTGAAGTGTATAATACTCTTCCCTGAATGATAATAGTTCAGCGTTGCCCGAATGATTTTCAGATAGTATTTTGATTGTTAATTTATTTCCGCCGGATTCAATATCCCGGCAAAGGTAAACTTTACTCCTTCCTTCGCCTAATTTCTTTTCTATTATATATCGGTTGTTGATAATCATTTTAACCTGGGATTGTAATATAAATTAATTTTTCTGCCGAGATTATTGGCTGTTAAAATTGTAAGCACCAGCATTAAACCTGGAAAGAAAAATAACCACCATGCTTTAACTATATATTCCTGCCCTGCTTCAATCATCTTACCCCAACTCGGGTAATCAGAAGTGATACCAAGTCCAAGGTAACTTAATGCTGATTCCGATAGAATCACATTACCATACAAAAAAATCAGGTTAACACTGACGGGGACCATTATAACAGGAAGTACTTCTTTAGTCAGCAGATCATAATTTTTAAGACCTATCATTTTTGCTGATTGAAAATATTCTTTTGTTTTAATACTGATAACTTCTGCTTTAACGATTTTAAATAAACTCATCCAACCCGACAGTCCAAGCACAATTATTATTGATGTTATAGAACTGCCGAATAAAGCAAGTATGAGAACAACAAAGAAAATGATCGGAAATGCAAGGAATAAATCTGTAATTCTGCTTAATACTGAATCTAAAAATCCTCCTGAATAACCCGCAGTAAAACCTGCTGAAACCCCGATAACAAAAGATAACAGCACAGCCAGCAATCCAATAAAAACAGAAATTCGTGAACCATAAATGATTCTTACAAGCACGTCTCTGCCATGTTCGTCTGTTCCCAGTAAAAATAATCTTGACGTTACAACCGGTTTTTGTCCGGACATCAAAACTTCATCAGAATTATATTCTTTTGACGAATTATTCTGAAAACAAATTATTTTTTTGCTCACCAGGATACTGTCCGCATATTCAATTTTTTTTTCAATATCACGAAAAGAAATTTTTTGTTTTAATTGAATCAGGTAGTCATCATTGTCTGAAGGAATTGACAAATATATTTTTTTTACTTCGCTGAAAGGTTGAAGCAGTTTTGTTACTGAAATATTTTTTGAAAGTTCGGGGCTTTCAAATGTCAGCAGCGGAGCAAATACAAAACAAGCTGCTAACATTAACAGAAAAAATGTGGTGATGTTTGTTCTGAAAAAAATAAACCGGAACCTGCGTCTAAATACAATTAATAAAACAGGTGCTGCTACTATAAGAACTGATTGAAATAATAAATCAGCGATTTCAATATTTATGTGAGCAGATGCCACGAATGTTCCGGTCACAACAGCCGCAGATAAATTTAACAGATAATTCCAGCAGTTTAGAATTTCTTCAAATCTGAAGACTGAAATGAAAACGAAAAAGCTTAAGAGTATATGCCAGATTTTTATTGACTTATTCAATTTAATGATCCCGCTAAAAATCTCTTATCAAGTTTAACTCTTAAAATATCAGCCATAAGGTTAGCTAATATCACCAGGAATCCAGCAACAATAGTACATCCAATCACAAGAGGATAATCACGCGCCATAATTGCATTTACTGTTAATCTACCCATGCCGGGTAATCCAAAGATAACTTCGATAATAAGCGTTCCGCCAAGCAGAATACCAAGTTCAACCCCGGCTGCTGATATTAAGGGGTTAATGGCATTGGGTACAATATGTTTATAAATTATCGTTGATTCCGCCATCCCGCTTGCACGCAAGTTAAGTACAAACGTTTTATTAAATACTTCTGTCAGATTGTCTCTCATGTACTTATAAAAAATTGAGATTTCAACTATTGACAGAGTTATAAATGGAAGCAGCAGATGTTTTATTGAATCAAATAACTTTTCCAGACCTGTTAATTCTTCAGCATCTAATGAACCGGAACCTGATGATGGAAACAGATTAAGTTTAACAGAAAATATGTAAATAAGCAGAACACCAATCACAAAAGTGGGTGTAGCATATGCAATAACCATCAGCTTTGAAAAAATTTTATCAAATATTCCATTTATGTTTTTTACCGCAATCAATGCAAAGTACATGCTCAGCAGAAGTTGCAGGACAAAGCTTATTGATGAGAAGGTCAATGTAAATGGCAGATAATCCACGATGACTGATAATACCGGTCTTCTATAATCATAAGAAATTCCAAAATCACCTTTAATAACACTGCTGAGAAAACCCAGGTATTGAAGATGTACCGGTTTATCAAGTTGAAATGATTCTCTTAAAGATTCTTGTAATTTGTTATCCAGGCTTTTTGACAAATATTTTAACGAAGGATCGCCCGGAGCTGATCTCACAAGGAAGAATACAAATGTAACGAGTAGGAATATTGTTACAATTGAAGTTACAATCCTTTTAAATATTAATAATGTCAGCCCATTTTTCATAAATAGAACTAATTAACTGACCAATCCCAACAATGATGTATTACTCCAAGGGGGTTTATATCAGCGTTTTTTATTCTGTTGTTGTATACTACTATATTGTCAATCCAATATAAAAAAGTCACAGGCGAATCTTCATTTATTTTTCGCTGAAGTTCTTTTATAATATTATTTTTTCTTACTGTAGGAATTCTTTTTTCCGATTCAATTATCATTGAATCAACAAATGCATTCTGATAGCTTACAAAATTCATTGGAGTGCTTTCAAGTTCTGAAAACCAGAATGATCTAAGATCAACGGGTATAGGTATAAATAACCCGATCATCCAAGCATCAAGTTTGCGCGAATAAAGGTCATCGATCAGAACCCCGATTTCGACTGGTTGGATCGTTACATCTATTCCTACCTGTTCAAGATTATTTTTTATAACTGTTGATGCATATGTTCTTCGTGGGTTTCCGGTCGGCACATATAAACTAAACCTGAATTCTGTTCCGTTTCTTTCCAGCACACCGTTTTTATCTTCATCTTTCCAGCCAGCCTGTTTTAATAATTCTTTTGCCAGGGTAATATTATATGGAAGGGCTTTATATGTGCTGTCAATCGCTGATTTGAATATCGGCGAAACCGGTCCCGCAGAAAGCTGACCATATCCGACCAGATACTCATTAAGAATTTCATTCCTGTTTATTGAAATAGAAAGAGCTTTTCTTGTCAGTGCATCACCAAAATATTTATTCGGGATTATCTTTTTGTTTTTCCCGTAAGCTTCCGGATCAATATTATTCCAGCCCAGATAATCATAATCCCTGCCGCCAACTGTTTGAATAGTAAGGTGTTCTGTTTTCGTAATTTCATTTATATCATCGGGCTTTACTAATTCAGTAAGGTCGATTTCACCTTTCTTCAATTGAGTCATTCTTGAGTTGTAGTCTGGGATAATCTTAAATACGATTTCTTTAATGCTTTCTTCAGTTTGTAAGAAAGAATTTTCATCAGCAACGAGTGTTATCGATTGATTTTTTTTCCAGTTTTTTAATTTATATGGACCATTTGTAACCGGTTCAAAATTAAAAGTTGATGTACCGATATCTTCACGTTTTATTTTTTCAAAAATATGTTTAGGTACAAGTGGAAATATTAATTCATAAAAGGTCGGTAATGACTCAGGAACAAAATTAATTCTTAATGTAAACGGATCTTCAATTGAAAAACTTTTCTTCGTATCGATACTTCCATCTTCTTCAAGGTATAAACTTTTAAATGAACCAAGCAGTTTGCTCTGCACTACGGGATCAGAATAAAGATCGAACGAATAAACAACATCCTCGCTTGTTACATTAACACTGTCACTCCATAAAACATCATCCCTGAGAAAAAAAGTAAGCGAAGTTGAATCTGAGTTCCATTCCCAACTATTTGCGAGCATTGGTTCCGGAATTATTTCACCCTGCTCTTCGTCCCAATCGAATGAAACTAAAGAGAGATAGAGTAGTTCATTTATGTTTCCTTCATCAAGACTGAATGCATATAAAGGGTTAAATGTCTGTACATCGGATTGAATACCCAAAACAATTCTGTTGTTAGTAACAGGCGATTCTCTTTCACAGGAAGGAATTAAAACCAGGCAGGAGACCATTACAATCAAACCAACAATCTTCGGCGACATAACTTAGAGCTCGGATTATTGTGAATAAATTTGTACTCAATTTATTATTTTGTTGTGTAATTACAAAAGAGTTCATTAATCATCATGCTTGCTGCTGCAATTAAAAATATTTCGCTTTCTGCCGGATACGGTGATCAGTTACTTTTAAAAGATATTGAGTTTACAATTCCTCATAACTCTGTTTTTACTGTGCTTGGTAAGAACGGAAGCGGTAAATCAACAATAGCAAAACTTCTTACGCGGCTGCTTGATAAAAGATTTTATTCCGTAAATGCAAAAGTGCTTTTTAATGGAAAAGATATTTCAGGTTTCACTGAAACCGAACTTGTACAATACAGAAAAAAGAATGTCAGATGTTTGTTTCAGGATCCCGTGAATAGTTTTGATCCGCTTAAAAAATTCAATTACTACTTTGATAATTTTGATATTGACCGGGCAGAAGCAAAAACATTGTTTGAATATTTTCTTCTTCCGGATATGAAAAAAATATTAAACCTTTATCCTTATGAAGTAAGCGGAGGAATGGCTCAGCGAATCGCTTTTATATTAATATTATTAAGCAAAGCAGATCTGATTATTCTTGATGAACCGACATCGGGTATAGATGCAGCATTATCAAACCTGCTATTGATAAAGCTCAAAGAGTATATCACAAAAAAAAACAACTCCGTTCTTCTTATAACACAGGACCTGCTGTTTGCTGAAAGAATCAGCACAAGTATTTCTATTATTGATAACTTAACTATGTCAGAATTTCTTCCTGCTGATGAATTCTTCAGATCAGCCGATAACGGGATAATCAGATTTTATTCGGCAATAAGGGAAGAATCTTAATGAAAGACGAGTTGCTGAGACTTGAGAATATTTGTTATGAAGTTCCTGTTGTCTTTGATAACAAAAAGTCAGTTAAAAAAATTCTAACAGATATTTCCTTTTCAGTTTTTAAAAACTCGATTGTTGGAATTACAGGTGAATCGGGCGGTGGTAAAACTACATTAGCAAAAATAATTGCAGGATTAATTAAACAAACCAATGGTACAATTAGATATCACAGCAATCTTGAAACTCCCGTCAGTTCAAGTCCAATTCAGATATTGTTTCAGAATAATGGTGATGTGCTTAATCCGTTCCGTACTGTAAACAGTGTTCTTGATGAAGCATTGAAAATAAAAATCAAAAATAAAAATGAGCGGCTTGCATATAAGAATGAAATTTTAGCCGCAATCGATTTCTCTGAAAATCTTCTTATAAGAAAAGGTTACCAGCTAAGCGGCGGCGAACAGCAGCGGGCAGCGTTAATGAGACTTCTTGCAGTTAAACCTGAACTGCTTATTCTCGACGAACCTTTTTCCGCACAGGATTTTGAGTCCCAGATTTCATTCCTGAAGTTGTTCAAGGACATAAATGAAAAATTCGGAACAACAATTATATGTGTCTCACACGATATACTTTTATTAAAAGCTCTTGTTGATGAAATGATTGTAATTTATAACGGGACAATCGTTGAGAAGAATTCAACCCATGAGATTACCACTAACCCTTCACATCCTTATACAAAATATTTATTCAGCGCAAACACTTTAAAATTAGCAGAAGCAGATTTGAGGAAAACATTCTGATATGTCAAAGACCAACGCCATGAGGATTCTTGATGCAAATAAAATCGGTTATACCTCACATACTTATGATGTAAACGAAGATGATTTGAGTGGAATTACTGTCGCAGAAAAAATTAATGCAGAACCCGAGTCCGTTTTTAAAACACTTGTATGTATTGGAGATAAAACCGGTATAGTGGTTTTTTGTATTCCTGTAACTGAAGAACTCAATCTTAAAAAAGCTGCTTCAGCAAGCGGTAATAAAAGTGTTGAAATGATCAGGGTGAAAGATCTGTTTCAACTCACCGGATATATACGCGGTGGTTGTTCACCTGTCGGAATGAAAAAAAACTATCCGACTTTTATTGATGAAACTATAAATATTTTTGAAGAAATTTTTTGCAGTGCCGGTGTACGTGGAATGCAATTAAAACTTAGTTCCAGAGATTTAATAACAATTACAAAAGCAATTCCCGCTGATTTGATATAACTTATCTGATAAAACCATTCTGAAAAAAAATAAAATTTCCTTTGCGTCATTTCCGGGGAAAATTTATTTTAAGACCAGACCATCACAAAATCAGGAGCATCTATGCAAACTTTTAGACTGTTTCTCTGTTTCTCATTCCTTTTTTCCTTTACCATTACAGCTCAGCAGGATGAAATCATTAATCCTCCTTCACAGCTTTTAGTTGATTTTTTAGCAGTGCCCTCAGACTATGCTAATGCACCGGGGAATGCCGGCTTCACCGGACCGCTGGCAACAACTGCACGTACATATCAATTATTAATTGAAGAGAGCCTTCTCACATCAATTGTTGGTAAAGAAATTCAAACCATCAGTTTCCGGATTCCTACTTCAGCAACTGCAAACTGGCCGGCTGCTGAAACAATTTTCTCCAGCTTTGATGTATATCTTAGCGGAAGCGTAACACCAAGCGCAAGAAGTTTAACTTTCAGCGAAAATATTGTCGGTCCGCAAAAATTGTGTAGAAGCGGAAGTATGACAATACCAACAGATTCATATCCGTTTGGTGGAACCCCTGTAAACGGCTGGGGACGAGAGATATTACTTGACAGTTTTTATCTCTATACAGGCGGACATTTATTAATTGAAATCCGTCACTCCGGTTATACCGGTACATCTCGTTCACTTGACGCACTTGGTACATCCACAACAGGATATGGCACCTTGTTCAGTGCATGCTGGCAAAGCGGCTACACTGCAACAACAGGACTCCAGGGTAACTTTAGCATTCATCGACTGGCTGCTGATGATCCTGTTCCGGTTGAACTTGTTTCTTTCAGAGGAAATGTAGTTAATAATGTTGTTAATCTTAACTGGTCAACTGCTACTGAAACAAACAACAGCGGATTTGATGTTGAAAGAAAACAAACAGGCAATGAATCCTGGGAAGTTTTAGGATTCGTTGAAGGTGCTGGAACTACAACCGAACAGCAAAACTATTTTTATTCCGATAGAAATATTTCATCAGGAACATACCAATACCGTTTAAGACAAATTGATTTTGACGGAAGATTTGAATACAGCAGCATTGTTGAAGTTGAAGTTCTTACTCCATCTGTTTATGCCTTAGAGCAGAATTTTCCTAACCCGTTTAATCCAGCAACAAATATACATTACAGCATTGCAGAAGCAGGATTGGTTAGGCTTGCTGTTTATGATCTACTTGGACAGGAAGTGAAAATACTTGTAAATGAATTCAATGAAGCAGGACAACATGATCTTACTTTTGATGCATCATCACTTCCAAGCGGGACATATTTCTATAAGCTTGAAACAGCAAAATATTCTGAGACAAAGAAAATGTTGTTGATGAAATAGTGTCTTGGTAGTAATAGAAATCCAAATGGGATTGATGAAGTAAGGTTTAGATAAAATCTTTTTATTTAACCGTCATCAGTAAAATGGTGGCGGTTTTTTCTTGCGAGTAATGGCACACAGATAAAACAGATTCGAACTGATAAAACCATCGTGGACTTTGTGAAATTTACTTTGTGTTCTTTGGGGTTATTATTTTTTTACCACAAAGTCCGCTAAGCTAATCTCATTGCACAAAGAACACGAAGAATTATCTCTAGTGATTTTGAGTTCGCTTTACATTAAGTTGGATTAAGAAAATTTAATCGATGGGTAGAATGAAAAAATATTTTTTCTTAATCCCGCCTCCACGAATGTTGCGGCGGGCAAGCTTTATCTTATTCTTTCTCTTTACCTCCTCCTGCAAGGAGAATCCCCCGGTTATACCTCTACCACCACAACCAAAACTAACAATTGCTGTTGAAGAGGTAAGCTGTACCGAAGCCTGGTTAAACCTGAAGTTAGAAAACATAACCTTACCAGTTGATCTTGAACTGAAAAAAGACAGCACAGCTATAAAAACATTTTTTACAGTTAACAGTAATGATACAACACTCTAC
>JAEXTA010000094.1 GCA_023453665.1 Bacteroidota bacterium
ACTCAAACGTGGTCACGAATGGCTGTCAAATGACCTGGTAAATCTCATTGCCGGTGTTACAGGCGGCTTGTTCTGTACAACTATTTTAGGACTTATGTAAATAATGAAAAAAAAGATATTCTATCTACTAACACTAACAGCTATTGTAAGTTATACATTTGCTCAAACTATTCCGGATAAATACTCCGACGCAATGAAGGCTTATAATTCAGGCAGATACGCCGAAGCAATTTTATATTTTAAAGAATTTTTTAATTCATATAATCTCCCTGATGAACTGAATGCCACAGCAAAATTTTATCTTGCAGAATCATATCTGAATGTTGGAAATAAAGATGCTGCGTCTATCGAATATAGTTACCTGATAAATAATTTTTTATGGAGTAGTTTCCGTGAAGTATCTCTTTATAAACAGGGATTGGTGAATTTTGAGTTAAAAAAATATTCGGCAAGCAGAAAAAATTTTCAGACAATTCTTGATGAATATCCTTATAGCGAATACACGGGCTCTGCCTTGTACTGGATTGGCGAATCTTATTCCGAAGAAGGAAGACTTGCGGATGCGATAAATTTTCTTGAAGAAGCTGTAAATAAAAAACAAAACAATAAATATATCGACTATTCAGTTTTTACTCTTGCCTCTACTTATGAAAAAACAGGTGACTATCTTAATGCCGTAAAATATTATGACCAACTGCTTTCATTTCATAAAAGTAGTCCGTTAGCTGTGAATGCACAGATAAGAATTGGCATCTGTTATTTTAAGCTTGAAGATTATCAATCGGCAATTCTGGAACTGCAAAGTCCGTCATTATCAAATCTTCCGGAAGAACTTTATATAGAATGTATTTACCTGCTGGCAAATGCTCATTACAGGGTTGGTGAATATGAAGCGTCTGCAGAAAAATTTAATGAACTGATTACAATGTTTCCTGAAAGTGATTTAAGACGCGATGCAGAATATGGATTAGCATGGTCTTACTTTCAACAAAGAATGTATAACGATTCATATAACATTTTTAACTCACTTTCATCAGGTAATGATGAGTTATCGGTTAAATCATTTTACTGGAAAGCGGAATCAAAAAGATATGCCGGTCACGATAAAGAAGCTTCAAACTTATTTAAGGAATTCACATCAAAATATCCTGATAATGAATTAGTATCAGGAGCAGAATACCAGATGGGCACTCTTTATTTTAATGCTAAAAATCTTGATACGTCACTTGAATATCTAAGGTCGGCAATATCATCGCCCGATAATATTATAAGAGCAAGAGCTTATACACTACTCGGTGAAATTGAACTTAACAAAAAACAATTTGATGCCGCCGGCAAAAACTTTGATTATGCAATTGATATAGAAGGTGTAACACCGGATATTCAGAACCGGGCAAAGTTTGGAAAAGGTGTTGTAAGTTTTTATAACGGAAGATATTCAGCGGCAATTAATATTCTGCTTGAAGTTGAACAATCTGATCCACAGTTAGAAAAAGATAAGCTGAATTTTTATCTCGCCGAAAGTAACTATGCACTGGAAAAGTATTCAGACGCGCTTACGCGTTATAGTTTTGTTGAATCATCAAACCAGGAGTTAGCAGAACAGGTGCTTTACGGAAAAGCATACTGTTATTTTAATTTACGTCAGTATGAAAATGCTGCTTTTAACTTTGCAGATTTTACTAAAAAGTATTCACAGAGTTCAAAAATTAATGATGCAAAACTCCGTCTTGCTGATAGTTATTATGGAAGTAAAAATTATTCATCAGCGAGCAGGATATACAAAGAATTATTCAGCTCCGGAAAAGATTTTTCCAATGACCCTTACGCACTTTATCAGTATGCGCAATCATTATACAAAGCAGGTAATACTGAAGAAGCTATAACACAGTTCAGCAATCTTCAACGTACATTTCCTGAATCGGAATATGCCGAAGGTTCTTTATTTACAATTGGCTGGATCAGATTTCAACAGGGAAGATTTTCTGAATCAGTAACAAAATACCGAAATGTATTTGAAGTATATCCTTCATCACAATTAGCTCCGGTTATCTATTACTCGATTGGAGATGCATACTTCAACTTAGGTAAATATGATTCAGCAAATGTAAACTACCAGAAAGTCCTTGAAAATTATCCGTCATCAGGATATGTGTTTGATGCGGTTAACGGACTGCAATATAGTTTTGTCGCCAAAGGTGAACCGGATCGTGCTATCACTCTTATTTCCGAATTTGTTAATAAAAATCCCGGGTTAAGTTTTGCTGATCAGCTGCTTTTCAAAAAAGGTGAAATCTATTACAGCCAGCGCGCTTATGAAAATGCAAAACTAAGTTACCAGGAGTTTATCACAAAGTATTCGCGCAGCAAACTTGTTCCTGATGCTTATTACTGGATAGGTAAAAGTTTGCAGAATCTTGGACAGAACGATGATGCTGTTTTTAATTTTACAAAAGTATTTGAGTCATATCCTGACAATGAGGCAGCGGCAGCATCAGTAATTGAAATAGGGAATATTCATAACAGTACAAAAAATTATGATGCAGCACTCGGAACTTACAATCGTGCTCTTGATAAGTTATCCAAATCACCCCGATATGCTGAACTTCTTTATATGAAGGGATTGACCCTTGTTAACAAAGGTGATATCAATGAAGCTTATGAAGTTTTTGATGAGGTTATTCAATACTACCCGGGTACAATCTTTTCTGATAAATCAAAAATTGAAGCAGGTATGATTGAACTTTCTGCAAAACGATTTGAAAATGCCGTAGTTTATTTCAGGAATCTTGCTGAATCAAGAAGCGATGACCTTGGCGCACAAGCACAATATTTAATGGGGTTAACTTACTTTGAGCAAAAAAAATATACAGATGCAATCACTTCTCTTGTTCGCGTAAGAACAATTTTTTCTGCGTATGAAGAATGGCTAACAAAATCATATTTACTTTTAGGTGATTGCTATTATGAAATGAAAGATCTTGACAAAGCACGAGAAATGTTCAGAACGGTGTTATCAAAACACAAAGGCGATATGTTTGGTCAGGAAGCACAAAATAAACTAAGAGCAATACAATGATTAAAAAAATATTCTTAATACTAACATGTTCAACCATTTTAATTCTTGCGCAGGACGAGAATAAAAATATGCCATCAGTCGAATTGCCTGATTTTGTAATTACAGGTAAAGATGCTATCGATATTAAAAAAGTTAAAAAACCGTTACCGGATTTTATTTCAACCGTGTCAGGAGAATTTTTTAAACCGGCTATTTCGCCCGAAGAACTTGAGCTGCGTGAATTTCCAAATCCGATTAAACAGGAAAAACAATTATTGGATTCAGTGAGAGTATATAATGGCTATTTAGAAGCTGGTGCGGGAATTCATTCTTTACCAATTGGAAAAATAATTTATACTGTTCCGTTTGAGCGTGGAAATGTTTTTGGAAAATTTGGTGCACTTAACAGGATAGCGCACGTTGATAACAGCGAATTCCTCGGTTTTAATGCTGGTGCAGGTGTATCATATTTTACATCTGCTGATGATGAGTTCCTTCCCGGTACAGAATTAAGACTTAGCGGAGATTATAAATCATCCGACTATAAAACTTATGGAACTGTTAATCCTATTGATAAATCTTTAAGTGATGGTAACCTTAAACTTCAGGTAGCAAATCATTATTTGAAAGACATAATGTTCGGCTTGAATGTAGGTGGAGATTTTTCTTCACTGCAAAATGAAAAATTCAGTGAAAGTGTTTTCTTTACTAACCTGTACTCTAAGTTTGAATTTTCGTCATTTAATATCGGATTCAACTTCTTGTATGAATTGCAGGATGTTAATCTTGAAAGAGTTGGGAACAATACACTCGATTATGCTTTAGTTCGTCCTTTTATCGGATTTAATTTTACGAAGAATTTTAAAACATCATTTGGGTTTACTTACACAAAATCAGCAAAAGAAGCTTATAGCTTTCCTTACGCTGCCTTTGCGCTTAAGGTTGATAAACACATTTCATTATTTGGCGAATATGCACCAGGTGCTGAGTTCGTAAGCAATACAAAATTATTAAGAACCAACAGGTATTATGATCCTGAATCATACTTCAACATATTATTTGAAAAAAAACATCTTCTTAGTTTCACTATGAAATATGAATACGAAAAATACTTCCAGATTGATGGCGGATTTGAATATATGGCAACCGATAATATCCCATATTTTAATGATGAATTATCAAGAGGTAATTTTGCAATTGCTAAATCTGATGCAGTAAGCTATTCGGGATTTGTACGTTTATTATTTCATCTTGGACCTTATGGAGTTTTTTATGGCTCGGTAGAAGGTAATGATACAAAAAACGGCTCCGATAAATTTATACCTTATTATCCGCAGATAAAAAGTTCATTGAGTTACGGATATAACTTCAACTTCGGTTTAAACTCGGAAGCAATCTTACGTTATAATTCAAAAGCATTTGCTGATAT
>JAEXTA010000148.1 GCA_023453665.1 Bacteroidota bacterium
CAAAAATTGTTGATGGATTCAGGTTTGTAGGTTGAAAAAATTTTTAATGATATTTGAGAATAAGCGGAGTTAAAAATGGAAAATGGAATGCTGATTTTATTAGGACTAATTTCATTATTAGTCCTAACCTTTACAATATTTATGGCAGTTCATGCTTTTAAGTTTAAGCGAACTGTTTGGGGGATTTTTATTTTATGTTTACCCCTTCTTTCATTCTTTTACTATTTAGTAAAAATACTTAATGTCCCTTTCAAGTATTCTTTGCAAAGTTTTAAAGCAAGAAAGCTTACATCAGTTATAACAGTTTCCGGTGTTGCACTTGTTGTTTTTGTATTTGCCGCAGTGCTGATGATGGCTTATGGTGTTGAGAAGACTTTAGCTTCAACTGGCTCGCCTGATAATTTAAAAATACTTCGGCAGTCATCACAAGGTGAGATAAGCAGTATTCTTGACGGTGACACACAAAATATTATACGCGCACTACCTCACATAGCAAAAGGCAGTGATGGCAATCAATTAGTCTCTGCTGAACCGGTTGTTATAATTAACCTTGAAATAAAAGGCGGCGGTATGAGTAACGTAACCGTTCGCGGAGTTTCGCAGCAAGTCTATCAGCTTCGACCACAGGTAAAAATAATTGAAGGAAGATTATTTAATCCTTCATTGAGAGAATTAATTGTTGGAAAAGCAATTGATAAAAAATTTGAAGGCGCACAACTTGGAAGTAAGGTGAAATTTGCCGGTGATGAGTGGGAAGTTGTAGGCTTATTTGAAGCAGAAGACAGCGGATTTGAATCCGAAATGTGGGGCGATGCCCAGCAATTATTAAGCGCGTTTAACAGGGAATCAAGTGTATCAACACTTACATTAAAGCTTGATGATATGGCAAACTTTGAAGCATTTAAACGTGCATTTGAAACAGACAAACGATTAAAAGAATTCGAGATTAAAACCGAACAAAGATTCTTTGAAGAACAATCGGAGTTTCTCGCCGGATTTATAGAAGTGCTGGGAATTTTCATAACAGTAATATTTAGTTTCGGTGCTACAATAGGTGCCGCAATTACTATGTACTCAGCAGTTGCAAACAGAACAATTGAAATCGGTACTTTGCGTTCATTAGGATTCAGCAGGAGAAGTATACTAACAGCATTTTTATTTGAATCATTAATAATCTCAACGATAGGCGGACTCGTTGGATTGGGTCTTGCTTCATTCCTGCAATTCTTTTCAATTTCAACATTGAACTGGAATTCATTTTCTGAACTCGCATTTTCATTTTCACTTTCGCCTTCAATTATTTTGTCATCAATGATATTTGCAATCGTGATGGGAATACTTGGCGGATTTTTCCCTTCAGTTCGTGCAGCAAGATTAAATATTGTAAAAGCCTTAAGAGCCGGATAGTTTCGGCTCCGTGTTTCTCTGTGCCCTCTCAGTGGTTCTCCGTGAAATTCTTTTCCTGAGTTACAATGAGAGGGCAATTTTATTTCAATAAATCTCCAAAACCTCAATTGATATTCTCATCTTTTTTAATCAGTTTTATTTCCAAAATAAAATTGGAAGATATGACGGGGATAATTTTCGACATAAAACGATTTGCAATTCACGACGGACCGGGAATACGAACAACTGTATTTCTTAAAGGTTGTCCACTCAGATGCTGGTGGTGTCAGAATCCTGAAAGCGTAAACTCACTTCAGGAAGAAATAAAAATTACTCCCCTTAATTCCAATACAAAATATTGTGAAGAAGTCAACGAGTTATTCGGAAGAATTATTTCTGCCGATGAACTATTAACCGAAATAAAAAAAGACAGAATATTTTTTGAAGAATCAGGCGGAGGTGTTACGTTCAGCGGCGGGGAACCAATGATGCAGATAAATTTTCTGAAAGATGTTTTAGAAAAATGCAAAGCCGAAGGAATTCAAACTGCTGTTGATACATCGGGATATATTCTAATGGAATCATTCAATAACATCTATGACCTTGTTGATTTATTCCTGTTTGATCTGAAGTTAATCAATAATGAAAAACATATTAAGTTTACAGATGTTTCAAATGAACTGATTCATCATAATCTTAATTTCCTATGTAAAAAAGGGGATAAAGTGATAATCAGAATTCCGCTGATTCCCGGAATTACAGATACAAAAGAAAATATGGATGATATATTTTCATTCATTAAAAACATTAAGAACATAAGACGAATAGATCTTCTTCCGTACAACGAAATTGCAGAAGCAAAGTACAAACGATTTAATAGAATAAATAAAACAGGCAAACTAAAAACACAATCAACTGAAAAGCTTAATGACTTTAGATTATTGTTTCAAAAATTAAATACCGAAGTAACCATACGGGGATAGTATGAACGAACGAATAAAAAAACTTAGGGAACAGACTTTAAGTATTCATCCTTCCATTTCACCTGAACGTGCAATACTTCTGACTGAATTTTATAAAAGCGGAATGGCTGACAGGGTTTCAATTCCTGTTGCACGCGCGCTGGCATTCCAGTACATTCTTACGAATAAAAAATTATGTGTGAATGAAGGTGAATTAATTGTCGGTGAAAGGGGACCTGCTCCACACGCTACTCCAACTTATCCTGAAATATGCACTCACCAGGTTAAAGATTTTGAAATCCTGAATTCGAGAGAAAAAATTTCTTTTAGTGTTGATGAAGAAACAAAACAATTTCAGAAAGATGAAATAATTCCTTTCTGGTCAGGAAGAAGTCTGCGTGACAGAATATTTTCTGAAATGGACAAGGAATGGATTGATGCTTACGAAGCTGGAATCTTCACCGAGTTTATGGAACAACGCGCTCCCGGTCACACTGTTCTCGATGATAAAATCTATAAGAAGGGAATGAAAGAATTTATTGCTGATATTCATAAAAGTATTTCTTACATCGATTTCTTTAATAACATGGAAGCAATCAGCAAGAGAGAAGAACTTAAGGCAATGGAAATTGCGGCTGAGGCTCTCATCAGTTATGCTAAGAGATATTCACTTTTCTTATCTGAACTTGCTTCAATAGAAAAAGAAAAAACCAGGAAAGATGAACTTGAAACACTTTCAGGTATTTGTAATCGCGTTCCTGAAAATCCACCAAATACTTTTTGGGAAGCGCTGCAATATTATTGGTTTGTTCACATTGGAGTTATCACTGAGTTAAATACCTGGGATTCATTTAATCCGGGCAGACTTGATCAGCATCTTTATCCTTTTTATAAGAGAGATGTTGAATCAGGACTCCTGACAAAAGAAAAAGCAAAAGAACTGCTACAAAGTTTCTGGATAAAATTTCATAACCAACCTGCGCCTCCAAAGGTTGGAGTAACGGCGGAAGAGAGCAACACGTACACTGATTTTTGTTTAATCAACCTCGGCGGTGTAAATGAAAAAGGGGAAGATGCGGTAAATGAATTAACATATTTAATCCTTGATGTCATTGAAGAGATGAGATTACTTCAGCCAAGTTCTATGGTTCAGGTCAGTAAGAAGAATCCTGATCAGTACATAAAAAGATTTTTGAAAATTATTAAAACCGGATTTGGTCAGCCGTCAATATTTAATACCGATGTAATCATTCAAGAAATGCTACGACAGGGAAAGTCAATCATTGATGCAAGGAACGGCGGCGCCAGCGGCTGTGTTGAAACCGGTGCGTTCGGGAAAGAGAGTTATATACTTACAGGATATTTTAACATTCCAAAAGTACTTGAGATAACTCTTAACAATGGAATTGATCCGCGCACAAATAAAAAGATAGGATTGAACACCGGTGAAGTGGAATCATTTAAAACTTATGAAGATATGTTCAATGCTTTCTCAAAACAGATTAAATATTTTATCGATGTAAAAATAAAAGGTAATCTTATCATTGAAAAAATGTGGGCTGAATATTTACCTGCACCATTTCTTTCAATACTTGTTGATGACTGTATCGCAATTGGGAAAGATTATAATAATGGTGGTGCACGATACAATAGCTCATACATTCAGGGCGTTGGAATGGGAACCATCACCGATTGTCTTTCCTCAATAAAGAAAAATGTTTTTGATGATAGAAAAATATCTTTACGCGAAATGTTAACTGCTTTAGAAAATAATTTTATAGGATATGAACAATTAAGAAAAATTGTTTGGGATGAAACTCCAAAGTATGGCAACGATGATGATTACGCTGATGATATTCTAAAAGAAGTATTTGAATTATATTTTACTTCCATCGACGGGAGACCAAATTACAAGGGCGGGCATTTCAGGATAAATCTTTTGCCGACAACTTGTCATGTTTATTTTGGCAGCGTTATAGGTGCAACACCTGATGGGCGACTTGCGAAGAAACCATTATCGGAAGGCATATCTCCTGTACAAGGCGCTGACAGGAATGGTCCTACAGCAGTATTGAAATCAGCCGCTAAGATTGACCATATTAGAACTGGCGGAACGTTGTTAAATCAAAAATTCACTCCGCAGCTAATGGAAGATGAAAGAGGAATAGAAAATATTCTTCATCTCATACGCGCTTATTTTAAGATGGATGGACACCACATTCAGTTTAATGTTGTTGATGCGGAAACCTTGCGTAAGGCACAAAAAGAACCTGAAAATTATCGTGATCTTATTGTACGTGTTGCAGGTTACAGTGATTACTTTGTCAATCTTGGATTAGAACTTCAGGAAGAAATTATCAAGAGAACCGAACATCAAGAGTTTTAAGTAATTTTTTTCTTTAAATTAAAACACACTTATCAATTCTATAATCATCAAAGGTCTTGAATGAGTTTAGAAAGAAATATCCTTTTATGGTGTTCACAAAATGAATGGATGAAAAAAAATATTCCAACTTATTCATTTGTAAAAAGAGCTCTGAAAAGATTTATGCCTGGTGAGAGACTGGAAGACGCATTGCACGAATCTAAAAGATTTAATGAATATGGAATCGGAACAGTACTGACGCATCTTGGCGAAAACATTAATTCATTGACTGAAGCTGCTTCAGTAACAAACCACTATCTGCATGTAATTGATAAGATTGAGGAATGGAATACTCCGACTGAAATATCACTTAAGCTTACACAAATCGGATTTGATCTTTCGAAGGAAGAGACAAAGAAAAATTTTAAAATGCTTGCAGAGAAAAGTATTCAAAAAAATAATTTTGTATGGATTGACATGGAACAGAGTAACTATGTCGATTCAACTCTTCAGTTTTATAGTGAAATGAAAAAATTATTTAATAATACCGGAGTTTGTGTTCAGGCTTATTTGATGCGTACCAAATCTGATCTTATAAATCTCGCCGATATTTCTCCGCATATCAGGCTGGTGAAAGGAGCTTATAAGGAACCTTATTCAATTGCATTCAAAGAAAAAAATAAAGTTGATGAGAATTATCTGGAATTAGCCAAACTTTTATTGGACTTTGTAAAGAATAATAACTCCCGTGTTGCATTCGGCACTCACGATATGAACATAATTTCGAAGATTGAGACTTTCGGGAATTCAATCGGGATTGACAGGAAGCAGATAGAATTTCAAATGCTTTATGGTATCAGAACTTCCGATCAATTAAGGCTTGTGAATGAAGGCTATAACGTAAAAGTACTGATCAGTTATGGAACGGCGTGGTATCCATGGTATGTTCGAAGACTTGCTGAACGACCAGCTAATGTTACATTTGTATTAAAAAATTTATTCACGAAATAAAAGTTATGAAAACACTTAAAGGAATATTTCCTCCGCTCGCAACTCCATTTCTTAACGGCGAAGTAGCGTATGATAAGTTGAAAGAAAATGTAAAAAAGCTTAATGAAAAGGAGCTAAGCGGCTATGTTGTTTTCGGTTCAAACGGTGAAAGTGTTTTTCTCAACACAAATGAAAAACTGAAACTTGTTTCATCAGCTAAAGAAGTCGCTGCGAAAGATAAAATAGTTATCGCAGTTACAGGTTCCGAATCGATAAGAGAAACAATCAGCTTAACAAACGCTGCCGCAATTGAAGGCGCTGATTATGCGTTAATTCTGACGCCATCATATTATAAAAATAGTATGGATCACCAGGCAATGCTTGATTACTTTAATGCTGTCGCTGATTCAATAAAAATTCAAATGATCATTTATAATGTTCCAAAGTTTACTGGGCTCAGCATTGAACCAAAAACTGTTGCGCAGCTTGCAATGCATCCAAATATAGTTGGACTTAAAAACAGCAATGAGGACATTGCTCACACAGCATCAATAATAAAAAGTACACCTGATGAGTTTATAACATTGATTGGAACAGCATCTGTTCTTTATCCGGGACTTGCACTCGGATGCAAAGGCGGAATACTCGCACTCGCTAATATTGCGCCTGATGAATGCATTTCAATTTATAAAAATTGTGTTGATGGAAATTATGATGCAGCGAAAAATACTCAGCTTAAAATAATGGAATTGAACAAGGCAGTGACAGCAAGATTCGGAGTGGCTGGATTAAAAGCCGCGCTTGATATGCTGGGTTACTTTGGAGGTGAACCAATGAAACCACTACGCAAATTGAATGAAGTTCAGTTAAACGAATTAAAAGAAATTTTAATTAAAGCAGAACTAAAGTTGTAAGTGTGTCGCTAATTTAATTAAAAAAGGATCGGTCTTTGACCGATCACTAAAAGATTCAAAACGGTGTTAATCTGTCAGATCAGTATCATCCGTGTTCTATTTCACCACCTGGAAAACCGAGTCTAACACAGTTCCATCAACCCACTTAATTATCGCAACAACTTTTTCTTTATTCACTTTGGGTTTAGCCGGAGCGCCGCCGCAAATTTCATCAACTTCTTTTTTGATCTGCTTAATATCTTTAATCGGAAGTGACGAACCTTTAACTGCTTTCAATAAATCTTTGCGCAAAGGATTAATCGCGATTCCACGTTCAGTGATAATCACATCAATTAATTCTCCGGGTCCGCACAGCGTTGTGACTTCATCAACAATAACAGGAATGCGGTCTCTGAAAGATGGTATCGCAAGTATTGTACACTTTGAATAAAGACAATTCTGCCAGCCGCCAATTCCGTGAAGCAGGTAGCCATCGGAGTGAGTTACTACATTTGCGTTAAACTTTATGTCGACTTCTGTTGCGCCGAGAACAGCAGTATCAACTATTGATGCGAAATTTCCTTTACCATGAAAATTATAACTTGTAAACGGAGAAGTGTTAACGTGATTTGTATTCTCTCTCATACTTCTTACACCTTCAAGGTCGAAAGTTTGTCCGTCGAGAATGTAATCTGTTAAACCTTCCTCTAACATTTCCACCAAATATTTTGTACTGCCGCCGCGCATGAATCGTGCTTTGACACCTTTAGATTTCATTTTTTCTTTTAAGAAAAGAACAAAAGCAAGATTGGTTCCGCCTGCGCCGGCTTGTAATGAAAAACCGTCTTTCATAATACCTGCTGCTTCAATAAAGTCGGCGACATATTCAGCAATTAATAATCTGTCTGGTGATTTGGTTACTTCAGTTGTACCGGAAACAATTTTAGTTGGGTCGCCGAGTGATTCAACTTCAACAACAAAGTCAACGTTGTTGCCTTGAATCTGCCATGGAACGCAAGGGAAGGGCACAAGATTATCAGTTACTATAATAGTTCTATCGGCATATTCTGAATCGCCTAACCCAAATCCTATTAAACCACAAGCTGACTTACCACGATCTCCGGTTGCATTACCGAAAGGATCGGCTGTTGGTGCGAGTAAAACCGCGATATCAACATGAACTTCTCCATCCTGTAAAGATTGATATCTTCCGCCGTGTGAACGAAGTACACCAACGCCTTTCATCTTCCCTTCAGTAGTGAATTTACCGAGTGGTCCGTTCATACTTCCTTCGATGTGATGAATTGTTCCATCCTCAAGATATTTTATTAAATGTGAATGAACAGGAAAACTTGCAGAAGGGAACCACCGGATATTTTTTATTCCCATTTCTTTAACCGCATCGAACAACATATTTGTAACAGCATCACCATTGCGTAAATGATGATGAGTTGAAATTGTCATTCCGTCTTTTAGTCCGGCTTTTTTTAAAGCAGTTTTCAAATCCTTAACAACTTTATTTCCATCGGAAGGATAATCCATACACGAACGTATCGGCGGTTTAGCTTTCACACCTGTTGGTTTGTATTTATCAACACCTTTAAAAGGAATTTGTTGTTGTCCGTTTACTCCGTCGGGGACTAATCTTCCTGCTGCGTTTTTTATTAGTTTCATATTCTATCTTCTTGTTTAATAATTTAGTTTTATTCCAAATCCAATCTGTCTCGGGGGACCAAAAAAGGTTTGCTGACCTTCATCTGGGTTATATGCATTAGTTAATTGGTGCATTTGAATTACCTGATTCCCAAAAATTTCAGCTTCGCGAGTCAGATCTAGTCCATCGGAATAGGCTGATCCACTCGTTTTAAAAAGAGTATAAATATTTTCTGTATCAAATAGATTGATCACATACAAATAAACGGATAAATCAAAAGTTCCGGATATAATAAAACCTTTCTCAATTTTTAAATCAACCTGAGAAGTTGATGGTGTGTATTTTGGAACTGGTGTATAGGGAATATATCTGGGATTATCATGTTCCAGGGTAAAAGGGCGTCCGCTTCTATAATCATAAAAGGTTGATATTTTTAATTTTTCAAAAATATTTGTCACATCACTCAATGAAGAAAAATCATATTCAATCAAAAAATTTAAAGAAAAATCATTTGAACGAGGTGATTCAATTGTTGAAGTAAGTAAGATTGGTGTACTCCAGATGGATCTAAATGATTTAGCGGGAAGTTTATTTATTGTTTCCTCGATCGATTGGTAAGTTAAATTGGACTTTATATACCACTCATCACTCCAATATGCGCTTGTGAATTCAATACCTTTAGCGGATAATGTACCATTACTTGCAGTATAGAAAATTTCTTCAAAACCGATCGATTGATTTCGTGCTTGGTATTCAAAGCTTTGATGATTGTATGATTTTTTATTAAAATAAACCAAACTGGTATTCAAATTTATTATAGGAGAGTAAGACGCTCCAATTTCAAATTGTTTGGTCACAATTGGTTTGAAGAAATTGCAATTTACGCTATAATAATTTTGCGAATCAATAACAGTATAATTTGTCTGCAATAGATTTCCGATTTGATGATCCTGAACATTCTGAGAATAACTCGTGAAAACAGAAATATTCTCTGACAATAAATACCTTATACCGATTCTTGGAGAAAAATAATTATAGGTCTTTGTTTTATCAAAACCGCCTTCAATTACCTCCTCAGTTTGAAAATTAATTATTTGTTCAGGATGGAGTGGCGAAGAAATGGTTTTCTGGTCAGAATTAAATAATTCATAACGGAGTCCCAGGTTGAAATATAAATTATTGAAAAGGGTAAAGTAATCTTCAAGAAATAATCCTGCATAAACTGGTTTAGGGCTTTGATCACGCTCAGAAACTACTTCATTCCCCAACTTGTCATATCCAATATTTGTTACCCCATGCTGCTCTAGAATAATTTTTTTAATTTCATTTTCACTATAACCCAGATAAGAAGAGTCACTCAGATATAGATCAAGTAAATAAGCCAGTCTGTATTGCCTGTCTATAAACCAATATTTGAAGCTGGGAAGCGATAAGTCTGCTCCAATTCTAACTTTATGATCGGCGATAGAAAAATTAAATATTCCTTTAAATGATAAATTAGATTGTTCTGTTTTTTTATGGTCAACTCCAGGAAAATACAAATCTGTAAACCCGCTTAAATATCCCCGGTACCTCATTGGAAGTCTATATCTCCCATAAAGACTGTCTGGCCTCTCCCAAAATATACCTACATTAGCATTTGCCAAACTGTCACCGTAAATCCAATAGTTATTTCCTAAATATGGGTCAGAAGTTTGTTCTTTTATTAAAGAATAATTAGCACTTATTGAGTATGAAGTTGATTCACCAATTTTATGATCAAACAATAATTTTAATAAGACTCCACTTTTGTCAATTATTCCAGTCCTGGGATTTAAGTAATCAAAAAAATGATTTCTCTCAGTATAAGAGTTTTCATCAAAATAGATTCCGGATGCTTTCATCTTAATATTACCGATCTGTGCTAAAAGAGTTGAAACAGCATTGAAACTTTCTAATGAGTTTAAAGGAACAATGCCTGCTGGCAAATTTATTTTAACGGATTGGTTATGAGGAGAACCCGAATAAAATACCTCATCGACACCAGGATATCTTTGGGGATTTTTATCCCTCTGGAAGAGGTAGTTTACATTTGTGAAAAATCTTAGTTCTGGAATAAATGCAGGACCACCAATA
>JAEXTA010000154.1 GCA_023453665.1 Bacteroidota bacterium
TGCTTGTACAGAAGATATTTGAACACGTGGCAAATGAAGGATTAAATGTTGATATGATTTCAATTATCAGTAATCCCTCACTGAATATATCTTTTACTATTATTGAAGATAAAAGAAGTCATATTGAAGAAGCGCTTTCACATCTTTTAAAAGATTTTAAGGAATTGAATATTCATTACCAGGGTGGCTATACCAAAATATCTATTGTCGGTATCGGAATGCGTTCGAGCAGTGGAGTTGCGGCAGGATTTTTCAGGGCATTGAATAATATCCCTGTCAAGCTTGTCACTACATCAGAAATAAAAATATCATGCCTCGTCGAAGAAACTTTTAAAACTGAAGCAGTTAAATCACTTACTTCCCATTTTAATTTATAGAAACTGAAATGATATCACCAATAGAACTCCGGCACAAGCTTCATCAAAATCCTGAAATTGCTTACAACGAGTTTAAAACAACTGAGTTGATAGTAAACTCAATAAAATCTATAGAAGGGAATTCAATTCTGAAATTTCATACACCTTTCCCGACAGGTGTTCTGGTTGAGTATAGAATAAATACTGGTCCATTCATTCTGTTTCGCGCAGATATTGATGCACTTCCTATAAAAGAAGAAACCAGTTTCGAGTTCAAATCACAAAATGAATTTATGCACGCCTGCGGACACGATGTTCATACATCCATTTTATATTCGCTAATCAAAAAAGTAATTGAATTAAAACCTGAACAAAATTTATTGTTCCTGTTTCAACCCGCTGAAGAAAGCGGGGGCGGCGCTATGAAGTTTTATGACACAGGTGTATTTGATCAGTTTCATATAAAAAATGCTTTTGCTCTTCATGTGACTGATGAATATCCACAGGGTACAATTGCTTCAACTTCCGGAGTATTATTCGCATCAGCATTGGAGATCGATATTGAATTTCTTGGGATAAGTTCTCACGTAGCATTTCCAAAAGAAGGTAAAAACGCGTTTAATGCGCTTCGTTTGTTCATGGATAAAGCAGACAAACTATATTCAAAAATAAATGAACCATTCATTTTTGGCGTTGGAAAAATTTATTCGGGTTTTGTAAGAAATATTGCACCTGGTAATGCAAAGATTGAAGGTTCAATAAGATCACTCAGTGAATTAAAAGCAATTGAATTTTCTGAGATGCTAAAAAATATTTTAAACGAAATTAAAACAGAAACAGAAGTTGATTTCAGACTAACTAAAGGCGCTCATTACCCTGAAGTAATTGTGGATGATAATATATTTAGAAAACTTTCTCATACATTATCAGAAAAGTATAACTTCATTGATTGCGGATATAAAATGACCGGCGAAGATTTTGGATTCTTTTCTAAAAAATTTCCATCGTTTATGTTTTGGCTCGGTACCTCACAAGGGGAAAGATACGGATTGCACAATCCCAGATTTCTGCCTTCAGATGATGTGATAGAAACAGGGAAAAATATTTTCAAAGAAATTCTTATCGCTTCTATGTGACATTTTCAGGATAGTGTTTTATCTTAACTTTGTTGCTGACCCGCAATTATAATATCCTTCTCACAGTGAGCTATAGTCTCATTTATAGATCGACCGACCCTAAAAATCTTTCTAAAAATCAATTAATTTGAATCATTCAAGAGGCACAATAGTTGGATTATACAAACCGTGACTCCAATACTACCGTTGCCGAGGTGTGAAACAGAATCTTTTCCAGTTTGGAATTTGTTTCCGCCTCCAACGGTTTTTTAATGACTAATCGTTTTCCGACTCAACAAATTCACAACCCTTTGGAATTTCAGGTTTAACAATTACAACATCTTCTCTTAGAAGAGCAACTTTTCCGGCTTCCATCCCTTTTTTCTTAACGACATACTTTTTTTGTGTATATGAAACCGGAACCATTCCCGATGTTTTCGCTTTGCTATGAAAAGCTGCCAGTGAAGCAGTTCTTTTAATTATATCCTTTGGAGTTTTTTCATTTGACTCATCTGATTTTAAAACTACGTGAGAACCCGGAACACTGCGTGCATGAAACCAATAGTCATTTTGTTTTGCAAACTTTAAAGTAAGCAGATCATTGTTTTTACTGTCCCTTCCAACGTAAACAAAATATTTATTGTCGATTACATAACGTTTAAACTTAGTCCTGATATCATCTTTTTCTTCATTCCTTGTTTCGGTTTTAATTTTTAATTCTGTCATAATTTCTTTATTCCTTTGGGATGTAATACCTTTTTCAATTTCAGTTAAATACTTATGAATTTTATTAAAAGACTTTTGTGTACTCTCATAAAGTTCAATAGACTTTGCACGATTTATTTTTTCACTTCTTGCTTTTTCAAAATAACCGTCAATATTTTTCCTGGGACTTTTTGAAGGGTCCAGCTTGATACTGATATTTTCATTGTTTGAGTAAATATCTGTCAATTCAATTTCTGTCATTCCCGTTTTAATTTGTTGAATGTTAATCAACAGAAGATTAGCAGTACGATTATATTCATCTTCGCGGCTTTCTCTATCAATTATTGTTTTCAGTTTATTCAGCTTTTGTGAAAGTCTTATCGTTAAAGTATCAAGATGTTTTTTTAATATTTTTTCATCAGATACTTCTTTTTCGAGTCTGAACTTTGCCGGGATGAAGAAGTTTAACGCCTCAATCAAATTATCGAAGTGAAAAGATTCGTGTGATTCAAACTGTTTAAAACATTTGAAAGTAAGTTTTATATCTGAGCTGTTTTTATTTATGTGAACTTTAAAAGAATCTGATTCAAGATCTGAGATAAATAGTTTTAATGCCGTAATATCTAATTCCTGTTCAGTTCTTAGTTTGACTTCTAATAGAATTTCTTTGCTGATAAATGGGAATTGTTTTCTAAATGTTTCCAAAGTGATCGAAGACGTAACTGAACTAAAATCCGGTGAACTAAATCCTTTTATGAATCTATGCGATTTGATCTCATTCATAAACTCTTCAATAAAATCTTCATCATCTTTTTTTAAGCTCTCAATCATTCCTGAGTTACTTATACACACAATATTAGTATGTTTACCCCGAACAATAAAATAAAGCTCAGAATTACTCAATGAGAACTTTATTATGCGATCGCTATCACTTATTGTTATTTCTTTAACACTACTATGAATAATCCCCAGGAATAAATCGATAGTATTTTTTTTTGCCCGCCTGTAATCTTTCTTGGAGGTAATAAATGGAAGTCCCGGATTGACTGATATTTCAATAAACTTCGATACATTTCCATCTGAAAATTCAACAACTGCTCTATCTTTTTCCTGGGAAAAGAAATCTTTTATTGATAGCCCTGCAAGTTGTTGATTCAACTCAACCGCGAGTCTGTTAAGTATAAAATAATTTTTGATCATAATAAAAAATCAATCAGTAATCAGAACAAACTTACAGAATAAAATCACTTTATTAAACATTCACACAGAAGATTCTGAACAATAACTTTTAATTGTGTCTCTATCTATCCTTTGATATATTTGGCAGGCAATAACAAAATTACAGGAGATAAATTGAGCACCCCGACCGGCACTTCAAAGTTAAAAGACGGATTTAAACCTTCCTTCTGGGTTGCAAACGGAATGGAGCTTTTTGAAAGATTAGCTTATTACGGACAGGCGACAATTCTAAGTGTTTTTTTAAGAGATCATTTGAAGTTTGACGAAGTGCAGGCAGGCCAATTGTCATCAATATTTGGTGGCTTGATTTATTTTCTTCCAATATTTGCAGGAGCTCTTGCAGATAAATTCGGATTTAAAAAAGCATTTTCATTTGCTTTTTTTGTGCTTGCGATCGGTTACTTCCTGATTGGGTCAACAGGTATGGAAGCTTTTTCAGGTTGGTATTCTGATACAAATTTATTTCTTGTACTTTCAATCATTTTGATATTCACGGCAATTGGTGGTTCTTTTATTAAACCAAGTGTGCTTGGAACTGTTGCATTGACCACCACACCAGAGAGTAAGTCCCTGGGATATGCAATTTATTATTGGCTGGTAAATATTGGAGCCGCTATTGGCCCACTGTTAGCTTATTTAGTTAGAGACTCAATCGGAATACAGTATGTTTATGTTGTCAGCGCTGTGAGCTGTGCATTAATGTTTGTCACCACAATGTTTTTCTTTAAAGAACCTGAAGCCAAGCTAACAGAAAAACGTGATGATATTGGTACTGTTATAAAAAATCTATGGACAGTAGTTAAGAATTTTAAGTTTATGTTTTTCCTTATGATCTTTGCGCTTTACTGGATAGTATTCTGGGAGTTCTTCATTGTTATTCCATTTTACATATCAGATTTTATATCACCAGATGCACCGATTGAACTAGTTATCTCTGTGGGTGCCTGGACAATAATTTTATTTCAGATACCGATTAACCGTTTAACGAAAAATATTTCGACTCCGACCGCAATTCTTATCGGGTTCATTTTTGCTGCATTGAGCTGGTTCCTTTTATATTTCTCTTATATTCTGGGAATTACAGTTGGTGTAGGACTTATCATTGCAACAATATTTATTTTTTCTGTAGGTGAACAAACACAGGCTCCGAGATTTTATGAATATCTTGCTGATCTTGCACCCAAAGGTCAGGCGGCACTTTTTCAGGGGTTTGCTTTTTTACCTATTGCCATTGCCTGGACACTTGGAGGAACATTTGGCGGCTGGTTATATAGAACTTTTGCAACCGAACAGAAAAAGCCTGAAATAGTATTTCTTGTTATCGGATCAATTGGAGTTGTATCAGCAATTATGATGTATGTTTATAATTCAATAACAAAGAAAAATGGATAGAAATAATTGATAAAATTTGTATGAATCAAATTCATTGACCTGCTATTTTTCTATAACAGTATTAAATTGAGTTAGTAAAAAAATCAGAATATCTTGCAGTACGGAACAGACGGATGAAAAAACTTTTAGCCAGACCATTCATTAGAAAAACTTTATATACGATTGCGGCATTAATTATTTTGTTTCTTGTAGTAGATAATCTTCTTATTCCATGGTATGTGAACAAACCCGAAACAAAAGTTCCCAATGTTGTTGGCATGGAGGAATCGCAGGCAATTTCTCTTTTGTCAGATTATAATCTTGAAGCTGTAGTAAATGAATCTGTAGCGGATGAAAAATTTCCTAAAGGAACAATAATCCTTCAGAAACCCGAAGGCGGAGATATTGTTAAAGAGGGGAGAAGAGTTTATTTGTTTGTCAGCGGCGGTGAACCTACTGTTTATGTACCAAGACTAAGAGGCAAATCTGTGCGGGATGCCAGATTATCACTTGAACGTGTTGGATTAAAACTAGGTGTTATTGAAGAACTTCCCTCATCGAATCCCAAAAATATGATCTTCGATCAGCAGTTTGCTGAGGGTACGCCGCTAAAAAAAGGTGAGTCCGTTAATGTAACTATAAGTTCCGGTGAATCTGATGAAGGAATCACTGTTCCTGATTTAATTGGAAAGTCCTTATCAGAAGCACAGAGAATACTCGCTGACAGCACATTAAAAGTAGGTAAGATTAATTATCAAAGGTCATTTTCTTTGTTGCCTAATACTGTTCTCGATCAATATCCAAGCAAAGGTAACAAAGTAAAATCAGGTGATGTGATCGATCTTTTTGTGACCAAGTCTGCTGAACCTCCACTCGATAATGAAATAAAGGAAGAATAAAAATGGGATTACTCGCACCATCTATTTTGTCTGCTGACTTTTCTAACCTTGCCCAGCAAATAAGACTTATAGAACTTGGAGGAGCTGACTGGATACACTGTGATGTTATGGACGGTCAGTTTGTGCCTAACCTGACATTCGGGCCTATAGTTGTTGAAGCAGTAAAGAAAGTCTCTAAACTACCTGTGGATGTTCACCTGATGATAAAAACACCCGACAATATAATTCCTGAATTTATTAAAGCCGGGGCTGACCATATTTTGGTTCATGCGGAAGAAGTTGTTCATCTAAACCGGACTGTTTCCAGAATAAAAGAATTAGGTGCTAAAGCAGGCGCAGTTATAAATCCGTCAACACCTGCAGGTGTTTTAAAAGATATAGCTGAATATCTTGATTTGGTTTTGGTAATGTCTGTTAATCCCGGATTTGGTGGACAATCATTCATAACAAATTCACTTCGAAGAATTAAAGAGACCGCAGAATTACGCAGCAATACAAATTCAAAATTTCTTATAGAAATTGACGGTGGCGTTAGCAAAAAAAATATTAAAGAAATTCAAGCAGCCGGCTGTGATGTGTTTGTAGTTGGATCAGCAATATTTCACGCAGACAATATTACTGCAGAAACAACAGAGTTAAAAAACCTGATACGGTAAATAATTAAAATTATAAATTCATTACGAAGGTGACTGTTGTCACCTTTTTATTTCATATTTATAAAACAAAGAACATTTGATAACTCAGATAATAAATATTAAAAACAAGTATGCTTCAGAGTCGTTTCAGAAGAACTATCCAGTTTCATACAAAGAGGAGTCTGTTCCCGGATTAATAATTGAATTCAGAAATGTTTACAGAGAATTATTTTCTGATTTAAGCCAGCTTATTAAAAACTTAGACCAGGTAAAGCTGCTTCAAAATAAAGATTCAGGCAATATAGTTTTACTGTTTAGATCATTTAGCGATTTATATTCATTAAGAAATGTACTGGTTAATCTTCCTTCAAATATCTTTCTGCCTGATCTTCTTATGAAGATTGACAACTATCTAAATTTTAATGAAAAAGAATTTCTGTTAGGTAATCGAAAGATAAAATACAATGAACCATTGATAATGGGGATCCTGAATGTAACTCCTGATTCTTTCTCTGATGGCGGAAAATATTTTAATCCGGAATTTGCAGTGGAACATGCGATACAACTGATTGAAGATGGTGCAGATATAATCGATGTTGGAGGGGAATCAACACGTCCCGGGGCTGAAATAGTCAGTGAAGTTGATGAACTAAAACGTGTTATTCCTGTTATCCAGGGAATTAAGAGAATAAAAAAAGACAGTATTATTTCAATTGATACAACAAAAAGTAAAGTTGCCGAAGAATCACTCAATGCAGGTGCGGAAATTATTAATGATATAAGCGGACTCACATTTGATGAAAAAATTTCAGAACTTGCAGCTAAACATAATGCCGGAGTTGTCATAATGCATATTAAAGGTGATCCCAAAACAATGCAGGTAAAACCGACATATTCAGATGTGACTGCGGAGATTTATGATCATTTATATAAGCAAACAGAAAATGCTAAAAGTGCAGGTGTGAAAAATATTTTTATAGATCCGGGAATTGGTTTTGGCAAGACGATCGAAAACAATTATGAATTGATAAGCAGAATCAATGATTTTAAAAGTTTAGGTTATCCCATATTGATTGGAATATCAAGAAAATCCTTCCTTGGAAAAACCCTTGGTCTGGATGTAAATGATAGAGATGCTGCTACAGTAGTCACTGAAGCCATTTCACTTATGAAAGGTGTTTCCATAATAAGAACACACAATGTTAAATACGCAAAACAACTCAAAACAATTTTTGAAAAATTAAACTGATGTTTGATTTATTTAAGATCGGATTTCTTACAGTAACATTTGTTGACCTCATCGACATATTGATAGTATCATTCATCGTTTATAAACTTTATACGATTCTTAAAGGAACAATCGCCGCACAGATATTCATCGGTTTGATGATTGTTTTAATTCTTTCATTTGTTTCCCAGGCTACAAACCTGAGAGCTTTAAGCTGGTTATTAAAGTTAGTAACTGACATCTGGGTAATTGCATTTGTAATATTATTTCAACCTGAAATAAGAAGACTTCTTGTTATTGTTGCAAGAAACCCGTTTTTCAAATTGTTTGTTAAGTCAGATTCTAATGAAGCAGCAGTTATAATTGCTGATGCTGCATTTGAATTATCACAACAGCAGCATGGGGCACTTGTTGTTCTTATCAAATCAAGCGGCATACGCGGATTTGCTGAGACTGGTGAAATTCTTGATGCAAAACTTACGAAGAGTATGTTAACCTCAATATTTTTTCCAAGATCACCACTGCACGATGGTGCAGTAATTATTAAAGGAAATATAATTGAAGCTGCACGATGCACACTTCCGCTGTCTTCAACAACAACGATAAACGGGGAATCGCTGGGTATGAGGCACAGAGCTGGTTTGGGAATTTCAGAACAGGCAGATGTAATAAGTGTAATAG
>JAEXTA010000176.1 GCA_023453665.1 Bacteroidota bacterium
GTATATTCACTGATTTCAAAACTAACCTGATTGATTTAATGAACCAGGCAAAAGCGCATATCCCGCACCAGGGTTCAAGAAGTATCCCGATTGATGTTGTTGAAATACCTCCTCTAGCAGATAATCCTACAAGTCCCGATTTCACTGGACTTACAATTGAAATGAATGAACCGATAGTTTATTTCACAAACAGAGAATTGAATGAACGTCCTGCAGATCCTGTTGACAGAAGACCTGAATTTATAATGCTCGAAGCTATAAGGAGAGCACGTGTACAGGAATTTCCTGAAGATTGGGTGAGAGACCAGAGAGAAGTATTGAGAAGCGCAGGTGAACTAAGCGGATTGTCAGTTCCGGGTATTTCCGGAGTTTCATTTCCGGTTGTTGCATGCGCATTCAGTAATGCGCGTCAGAATTTTGAAGCAACAAACTGGCGGGAATTACTTGCTATGAATTTAGCAACAGCGGCATTTCATGAAATAGCACATTGTAAAGCAGAAACAGATAACAGAGCAGCTAATCCCAGATGGAGAGCAGCGAGAACTGACAGTATTCACTCCGCATCAGGAGTAAGTGTACTGGCCAGTAATGGTGTTGGAAGAACTCCGACTGCAGATGATTTTGAATTAATGGGTGCACATATGCTGTGTCCGATTAATTTTTACAGGTTAGATCAAAATATTGATGACCAGTGTTTTTCAAATGGCTCAATTGCAACGTTAACACCAAGATAATAATCAGATAAACTTCAAAGTAAAATGAAAATCCCGGATTACTACCGTCAGTTCCAAAATCAGCCGGAACAGAAAAAGGAAGGAGAAAAATCTCCCGAAGCAAAACAACCTGTTTCTGCAGAAGTGAAAAAGGAACAACCCAAAGTACAACCAAAACCCGCTGAAGATAAGACAGTTATTTTCCAGGGAAATGGTTTTACAATCAACCAGCTTCAGGATTGGGAAGATAAAACTATTTATACACTTACCGGTCCGGTAACCGATGGAATAAAACATAACGTAATACTTAATGTTGAAGCTGATCTTCCTTTTGATACTCTTAAAGAATATGCTGAATACCAGATTAAAACGCTTGAACAGGAATTGAAAGGTTGTATGCTTTTAAAGCAAGGCGAAACAAAATTATTTGATGGTACTGAAGCTTATGAAGCAATATTCAAGTGGTATCCGTTAAATGATTTTAAAATTTATCAGCATCAGATATATGTTCTTCACGAAAAAACCGGTTACAAACTGACTGCTTCTTTCACAAAAAAAACGAGACAAACTATAGGTCCGCAGGTTGAACGTATGATGCTCTCATTCAAACCATCCCAGGCTTCAAAATAAAATAAGATGAAAAATACCCAGCTATCTTCTTCACAAAATTCCGGCAGCCAGATACTTCGGGTTAAAATCGAAAGAGGAAACTCCGACCAGAATGAATATTTCTTCACAGGTTCATTTACAATCGGCAGATCAGATGAATGTTCAATCCGGATAGATCACGGTGTGGTAAGCCGTGTTCATCTTGAAGTGGTTTTTGAAAATAATACATGGTGGCTTTCAGATAAACACAGCAGCAACGGAACATTTCTTAATGGTAAACGAATTGAAAAGGAAGAATTAAAAGATGCATCAACAGTTTCTCTTGGCACAGACGGACCAATTCTTCATTTTACTTTTGAGAATAAAGTTGAGAAAACACCTGAAAAAATTCCGGCAGCTGAAACACCTCCCTTACAAAAAGAAGACCCTTCCCTAACTCGATATATTAAACATTATTTTGATGAATCGGCTGATGACAGCAACGCAGGTGAACACACGAAACTAATGCGCGAAGCATTTAAAGTCGTTAAGAAAAAACAATCATCACGTTATATAAAGTACATAATAATTATTGCCGTTATCGCAGTACTTTCTGGTGCTTATGCTATATATCAGCAGTTAAAGGAGAATAAACAAAAAGAACTTGCTGAGAATATTTTCTATGATATGAAAACTCTTGATCTCGAAATTTCAATTTTAAAAGAACAACTTAGAGAAAGCGGCGACCCGGCAATAATTAAATCACTCGAAAAGTTTGATGAAAGACGGAAACAACTAAAAAAGAATTATGAACAGCTTGTCGCCGATCTTGGTATATACAATCTTTCTGAAGATGAAAAAATAATTGTGCACATGGCGCGGGAATTCGGCGAATGTGAATTAACGATGCCCAAAGCCTTTATTGATGAGGTTAAAAGTTATATCAATAAATGGAAACAAAGCAAAAGATTAATCAATGCACTGGACAGGGCAAAACAAAACGGGTACATCCCGGTTGTTGTAAGTTACTTTATACGTGAACAACTGCCTCCGCAATATTTTTATCTGGCACTCCAGGAAAGTGATTTCAGAGAACAGATCGTAGGACCATCAACAAGATATGGTTTTGCAAAAGGGATTTGGCAATTCATTCCGCAAACTGCTCAAAGATACGGTTTAAAGGTTGGACCTCTTTCACATCAAAGTGTTTATGATCCGGGTGATGAACGGTTTAACTTTCCAAAAGCGACAAGTGCCGCAGCACAATACATAAAATATATTTATAATACCGATGCACAGGCTTCAGGTCTTTTAGTAATGGCATCTTACAACTGGGGTGAGGGAAATATAATCAAACTTATCCGTACTATGCCTGAAAACCCGCGCGACAGAAACTTCTGGAATCTTCTGGTTAAGTATCGCGATAAAATTCCCGATGAAACTTATAACTATGTCTTTTACATATTCTCTGCTGCTGTAATTTGTGAAAACCCGAAACTATTCGGTTTTGATTTTGACAACCCGTTAAAAGAAGCACTTCAAATATTGGATAAATAACATTACAATTTAACCTGACATTATGCCGTCAAATAATCATACATCTCTTAAGATAAAATATTCCGGTAAGACTGATATTGGTTTAGTAAGAAGTGAAAACCAGGACAGCTTCGGAAAATACCCGGACGAAAACCTTGATCTCTCTAACAGCAAAGGACAATTGTTTATTGTTGCAGATGGAATGGGCGGACACACGGGGGGAAAACTTGCAAGCAGTCTTGCAGTCGAAACAGTAATAGATGCATATTCAAATTCGACAGGTCATAATGCAGCAGATGTTTTAAAACATTCCATTGAAACTGCAAACCAGAGAATATTTAAAAAGGCTTCCGGGTCAACAGAGTATAACAGGATGGGGACAACATTTGTTTCACTTTTATTAAAGGATAATACCGGAATAATTGGTCATGTCGGAGATTCACGCATTTATAAAATTGAAAACAACTCTATCTCACAATTAACAGAAGATCACACTAAAGTAAATGAAATGCTTCGTGAAGGAATTCTTACCCCAAAGGAAGCAGAAAATTATCCTAACAAATCTGTTCTGGCCCGTGCTTTGGGTGTAATGGAAAAAGTAAATGTAGATATTATAAAAGATATTACACTAAAAGCAGGTCAGACTTTTATTTTATGTACCGATGGGCTTGGTAAAGTAAGCAGTGAAGAAATCCTGGACATCGTAAGAAGCAATTCAATTGATGCAGCGAGTGATAAATTAATCAATCTGGCAAATGAACGCGGCGGCAAAGACAATGTAACAATTCAAATTATTTCTGTTGAAGAAGATGAAAGAAAGTCTGCTCCGGAAGAGGAACAAAAAACCGTACCTGTTTCAAAACCATTTGTAGAAAAGAAAAATAACAGCAAAAAATTCATCTACATTCTGCTGCTTCTTTTGGTAATAGCAGCCGGTTTTCTCTTGAAGGATTCCCTGTTAGGTGTTTTTAATTCTGAAGAAATAAAAGAGTCAGACAGCACTTCAATTATTCAGGAACCAGTTGACCCGGAAATCTCCAACCTTAGTGATGATACTTCTGAACTGCTGACACTTGCTGAAAAAACATTCAATAACGGGAAAAGTGAAAATGCTCTTATTATTTATCAGAAAATATTGAGCAGCGAACCGATGCACCTTGCGGCATTACAGGGAGTAAATAAGGTAGCCGATTCTTTTTTACATGAAGCAGAAAAATTCCGCAGCAAGAAAAATTTTGTTGAAGCACTGAGACTATATTACAGAGTAGCCGAACTCCAGCCCGAAAATGAAAAGATTTATAGTCTTATTAAAATTTGTGAACATCAGATTATGTACGGGACAACTCCCGTTGAAACAAACATTCAAAATGATCAGCAGCATTATGCGCCTAAAGAAACAGTACAGATAGTAACAATAACCAAATTCATTTCCGGTGAATGGAATTACAACGGATTAAATTCCAAGCAGTATGAATTAAGCAACTCCGGTGTTTCATTCGCCAGTACGGCAATCGATAAAATTATTACTCTATCTCAAAGATTATCAGACATGGTAATATCAACTGACATCAGAATGTTTTCTGCACCTGATGAATCACAGATTGGAATTGTTCTTAACAAAAACGGTGATTCTTATCTCCTCTTTTGTATAAAGAATAAAAACAATGCTGCACTGATAAAAGTTTCGGATGGTAGTGAAGAAGAAATCTCTTCATTTAATCTTAGCCAGGCATCGGGCAGTGTATTTAAATTGAAAGTGCAGTGTTCCGAAAATAACATTAAACTGTTTGAGAATGATTCACAAATTGGTTCATGGACTTCCCAGGAAAAACTTACAGGTGAAGCAGGGTTTTATTCCGGGAAATATGTTTCAGCAAGAATTTCGAATGTTCTTATCTCCGGAAAGAAAAAATAAATTTTTATAAAAAAGAAATATTCAATTAGGAAATTATTCTGATATGGATCCGTTAATTGGACAGGTAATTGATAACTATAAAATTTTAGAAGTTATTGGACGCGGCGGTATGGGCGTGGTATTTAAAGCGATGGATATGAATCTTGAGAAGATAGTCGCTTTGAAGATGATTGATCCGTTTCTTGCCCGTGATGAAAACTTTCTTAAACGTTTTAAGATGGAAGCAAAGGCGCTTGCTAAACTGGAGAATAGAAACATAGTAGCAGTTTATGCTTTACGTGAAACCAGTATGGGCTTATTCATGGTAATGGAATATGTACGCGCAAAAACTGTTTCCGAGCTTATGCGTGAAAACGGAAAGTACTCAGTTAAAGAAACTCTTTCAGTAACCAACCAGTTATTAAATGCAATAAACCATGCTCACTCAGTTGGTGTAATTCACCGTGACATTAAACCAAATAACATTTTACTTTGTGAAGATGGAACGGTAAAAGTAATGGACTTTGGTCTGGCAAAAGTAGCGCAGGAACATGGTTCACAAATGACAGCAACACAAGCTGCTGCCGGCACTTTGTATTACATGTCACCCGAACAGATAAAAGGTTTAAAGAATGTAGATGCAAGAAGTGATATTTATTCGATAGGTATGAGTGTTTATGAGATGCTTGCCGGGCGCGTACCATTTGATAAATCCGAATCCGAATATGCAATACAGAAACAGATTATTGAAGGGAAGATTCCTCCTCCGACTAAGTATAATCCTCTAATTCCAAAGCCTTTGAATAAATTCATTCTTAAGTCAATTGATAAGGACGCGGATAGGAGATATCAGAATGTTGCTGAAATGATAAAAGATCTTTCATCAATAGTTCCTGAAGAACCATCGGAAGAAGAAAAGACAAGAATAATAACCAACAACACTTCGATCAAAGAATATGTTGAGGATAAATCAAAGAAGAAAAAATTGTGGATTGGTATTACTTCGGCTGCGGCATTAGTTATAGTTGTTGCATCATTTTTTATGTTTTTTAATAATGAAGATGATGTTCCGGTTAAACCTGTAAACGGGAAAAAACAACCCGGATCATTTGAAACAATTCCCCCTAATCTTTTTATTACTTCAAACCCTGTTGGTGCAACAGTCATGCTCAACGGAGAAAATGTCGGGGTCACTCCATTCTTCAGAGATTCATTAAAGACGGAAGAATACAATGTGGTGCTGTCTCTGTCAGGGTATGAAAAATGGACAGAGAATAGTTTTAAATTGAACCCGGGCGCAAACACAATAGACATAAAATTAAAACCGGTTGTGGTACGTGGAAGCGGAGTTTTACTTTTAAAAATGGAACCGGCAGGTACTATCATTGTTAATAATAAACGGCATTCCACTGAAAACAATGGAAGCGTGCGTGTACAGGTTCCTTCCGGTGATCACGAAGTTCAGTTTGTTCATCCGGTATATGGAACAAAAAGGACAAATATTAAAATTGAAAGCGATCAGTCAAAAGAGCTGACCTGTTATTTCAGGCAAAGGATTAATATTCAGTCATTAAACAAAAACGGCAGTGCCTTTTGGGGAACAATCTATATCAACAATGTAAACACAGGTAAAACAACACCCGGAGATACATTATTAGGTCCCGGCACTTATAATATTACTGTAAAAAAAACCGGTTATAAAACTGTAGAGACTGACCAGGTTGTAAAGATCTCCCCTTCATTTGAATTTAAAACCCGTTCAATGGTTTTTCATTTAGAGTAAACCCGGTTGGGGTGACTCACAAATTTTCTATTCCAACAAGTAACTAACTTTTTTAGTTTTTACAATTAACAATTCACAGGAGGATTAACATGATTCCTAAAATGAACAAACAAAACTTTGTTAAAAGGATGTCTGTCTTTGCTTCATTGATGATCTGCTTATTAATATTTTCAGGAAGCACCTTACTAGATGACCCCAAAACAAAACTCGCTGAAGCAGAACAGCTTTATAACTCTGCTCAGTTTGACGGTGCGATCGAAATACTTGTTGCTCTTGCAAATGATAGTTCTATCGATAAAGAAATCCAGAAAGACGCATTAAGATTTCTTGGAAGAGCATACACAGCAAAAGGATTATACGAGGATGCAAAAACTGCAATTTCAAAACTCTTAAAGCTTGAACCGCCAATGGTAGTATTTAACCCGGATTATGAACCCCCGGTATTCATGAAACTTTATTATGAATCAAGGAAAGAACTTACAGGTTCATTTGCTTTGGAAAGAGAAGACCCCGGAATGAAAAACCTTGCAATCATAGATTTCAAAAACCGCTCAATAACGGAAAGAGAACAATATGACCCGATGGAAAAAGGATTTGCAGATCTTTTTATAAACAGATTAAACAACTCAACTAATCTTCGTGTTGTTGAAAGGGAACGAATTCAATGGATACTCGATGAAATCAAACTTCAGAATCAATATGAAATGGATGGCGCAGTAAGGCTTGGTAAACAACTTGGTGTTCAATCCGTATTGCTCGGCAGCTTTATGGTTAAAGATGATGAGATATGGCTTGGTGCAAGACTGGTAAAAGTTGAAACAAGTGAAATTCTTCTTACCGATGAAATAAGGGGTGATCTTGATGAATTCTTTGATCTAGTTGATCAGCTAAGCGCAAAAATATCAGAAAAAATTAATGTTACACTTAATGACTTAACACCGGAACAGGAAGCAAAAGCTCCTTCACTTGATGCTATAATGTCTTACTCAATCGGTTTAAGTTACCTTGAAAAAGAAGATTACAAGTTAGCGTATGAAAAATTCCAGGAAGCGTTGAAATACGATCCTGATTACGAAAAAGCACAGTTAAAAGCACAAAGTATCGCGCCACTTCTCTGATAAACTGTGCCGGTGTTACTTTATTATTTTTAATAAAGGAAATATAAATTGAAACTAATAATTAAATACTCGTTTTATACTGCAATCGTTTTGATGCTTATTCAATTAACGGCTTGTTCAGCGGGGTCAATTGCAGATGACCCCGAATATTACAGGCAGCAGGCAATTGAATGGGAACAACAACTGAAACAGGATCCTAAAGATTTTGAAACCAGGAAAAATCTTTGCATCTACTATGTACAGATCAAGGATACAGAGAAAGCACAAACACATCTTTCAAAAGCAATTGCTGAACAGCCTGATGATGCGGCAATCAATTTTTATTACGGATTAAATCTTGAAATGCTTAATCAGACAGACGATGCAATTCAGTATTACAATAAATACACACGCTATCCTGAAGATTCGCCTTACAGAGATTTGATGGAAGGCAGACTGCTCTGGCTTAATAAAGATCGTGCTTATTCTGAAACCAAATCTTTGTTCCAGCAGGAAGATGAAATTTCTGTTGCTGAAGTTTCAGACAGTACACTTGCAGTATTTCCGCTAATCTACCAGGGAACTGACACTACGTATGTACCGCTAAGCAGAGGTTTCAGTGAAATGGTTAGTATTGATCTTGCAAAAATAAAACAATTCAGAGTGCTTGAGCGTGTCAGGATACAGGCTGTACTGGATGAAATAAAATTCAGTCAATCAACTCTTGTTGATCAGTCAACTGCACCTCGTGCCGGCAAAATTCTAAAGGCGGGAACAATTGTCTCAGGAGATTATGATGTAACACGCAACGGTTACTTCAGAATAAATCTTGGCTCGTGGGATTCGCAGACAAGTATAAGAAAGTCGTGGGTAAATAAATCGGGTACTCTCGATGATTTTTTCCGCCTCCAGAAAGATGTTGTGTTTGCTTTCCTTCAGGCAAATGGAATTGAACTTACCAAAACTGAAATGGAATCAATATCACATATTCCAACACAAAACCTCCAGGCATTTCTTTTATACTCACGCGGTTTACTTCAGGAAGATGCAGGAAATTTCAGACAGGCTGAATCATACTTTAACGATGCAATTTCCCTTGACCCGCAATTTAACGCTGCTCAGAATAAAGTGGAGATGAACCAGAAAATGAGTATGAGCGGAGGGACTAAAGAACAGGTTGTATCAAAATTACAAGCTGCAGACGTTGTTGTTCAGAGTGAATCTAATTCGCTTATTGAAAGCCGCGCATCAAGTGTTGGAAGTAATATTACTTCAAGTTTTATTCAGGGTGTGGATAACCGGAATCCCGCTGCAGAAGAATCATTACTTGGCAGAACTGTTTTACCGCCACCTCCTCCCCCTCCGCCGGATGGTTCAGCAATTAGAAACAGGTAAACAATTAATTCAGTTTTTAAGTATCAAGGAATAGTTATGAAACGATACGTATTCTTACTTGCCACAGGGATCATATTCAGCATTAACAATATGTTTGCTCAGAATCTAAGAAGTGATTTCAGAAATTTTTCACTGAATATAATTCCTGTTTATGAAAGCTGGTCAATGGAAGACAGCACCAGCTTTAGCGAGTTTACAAATAAGTTAAACGGAAGTTATTACTTCACTCAGAATACAAACGTTGCGTTCAGTTCTCAGTATGCTACTGTTGGAGGTGATCTTAATAAGTTAAGTGGTATCTCTGATATCCAACTAATGTTTAATCATTACTTTCCGAATAAGATAATAGGCATACAGGGAGGAGTGAACATTCCAAGTGGTAAAACAAAATTGTCAGATGATGAATTCAATACATCACGCGTCATCAGTCAGAATCTTTTTGCTCTTAATACTCCAAACTTCGGTATGGGTTTGAATGCATTTTTAGGAATGACGTGGACTCAACCATTATCCGATGTTTTTGTTTTTGGCGCCGGAGTTTCATACCAGTTAAAAAATGAATATCAGCCTTTAAAAAACTCTGACGCAAAGTATAATCCATCGGATGAATTTTCGTTTACAGCAGGCTTTGATGTTAATGCCAGTAAAACATCAACCATTACTGCGGATGTAACAGGAATTTTTTACGGAAGTGATGAACTCGACGGCAAAAAAATATTTAAAGCAGGCAACAGGATAATTTCCAACCTGCTTTATAATCAATATTTTGAGTATAACATCTTATCTCTGAATCTGATCTACCGTCATAGCTCTGTTGAAGAACTGGAAGGCATTGGACCTGTTCTGGATGAAGAGAAAATTAATCCAAGCCAGTTTTACACCGGAGTATCTTTCTTCCACAAAATCAGCAATGACGTTTCAATGAACTATGGATTGTTTTTAATCTTCTATGAAGAAACAGCATTGTACTTCTCAGGCTATACGGTTTATGGAATCAGACTTGCCCCGGAATTTTCAGTTTCAAAGAATATTAAAATTCCTTTGTTCCTGAAATTTGCATTAGGAAGTCACAGTGAAAATTTAAGTCTGACTAACTACCAGGTTGGTTCAGGAATAAAATTCAGTTTTTAGTTTTGTATTTCTTCAGTCAATCATATAAAAATTGGTGACGTAATGAAAAGTTTTAAACTAATTGGAAATTTAAAGTTGATTGCCCTTTTAATCATATTATTCTCAGGCAGTCAATTGTTAGCACAAACCGATCCTGACTTTGAATGGGTTCGAAATCTTGGCGGATCATTAACTGATGAAATTAAAGATGTAGTTACTGATAACCAGGGAAATATTATTGTAACCGGATCATTCGATACTTTTATGTCCATAGGCGATATCAACCTTGCAGCATCAGGCGGTTCAGATGTATTTGTTGCAAAGTTTGACAATGATGGAAACGTTTTGTGGGCAAGACAAGGCGGAAGCGGAAATTATGATGTCGGACATTCTGTTATAGTTGATAATAACGGCGACATTATTATAACAGGCATTTATAATGGTGATGCGTTATTTGGAACCTTCTCTTTACCTGCCCGCGGCGGATATGATATCTTTATAGCTAAGTACACCGCAGACGGAAATATAATCTGGGCTGACCGTGCCGGCGGACAGGGTTTTGATTTTGCCGAGCAGGTTGACATTGATAACCTGAATAATATTTATATCACCGGCACTTATGAAGGGGTTGCTATCTTTGATACAATTTCTGTTTCAACTATTGAATCAACCAATATCTATACTGCCAAATACAATTCAAACGGTGATGTTCAATGGGTAAGGGTTGGTGAAACGAACTCATTTTCCAGCGGTTCCTACGGACTTGCAGTAAGCAGTAATAATGAAGTCTACATTGCCGGATCATTTGATTCACCTATTAATTTTTCAGGAACATTGCTCTCCGGTCAGCAAGGTAATGATATTTTTTTAGTTAAGTATAATTCAGATGGAGGACTTATCTGGGCAATACAGGCAGCAGGATTAAGCTCCGCCGATCAGGCACGCGATGTTTTTATTGATAAAGATGATTTCGTTTATGTCACAGGTTCATTTGGTCAGTCGGTGAGTTTTGGAAATTTTAATTTAACTGCTTCTGCACAAACCGACATATTCATTGTAAAATATACACCCCAGGGTGATCCGGTCTGGGCAACTCAGGATGGTCAGCCGGTATTTGATAACTCGGGCGCTGGAGTGGTTGTAGATGATGGTGGTAATGTCGCAGTCATCTCTGAGGTAGCACAAGTTGTCGGTTCAGGTGAAGTGAATGACCTGTATATCAGCAGGTATAATAATGATGGACAGAAGATATGGGGTTATATTATAGGCAGCCAGGGTTCTGATTATGCAGGAAAAATTACAACAGATGTTAACGGTGATATTATTGCTGCGGGAAGGTTTTATGAAAGCGGTACATTCGGTACAAAACCTTTGACCAGTAACGGATTTCATGATGCCTTCTTTGGTAAAGTACCAACTCCGAGATTTTCTGTTGCTGATAACACAATTGATTTTGGCAACGTTGCGATAGGCAGCACACGAGACATCGGTCTAACAATTCATAATACAGCAAATACAACATTACATTTTTATAATTCAGTTATTGGCGGCAATGATGCTTCCGTTTTTTCTTTTAGTCCACCTCCATTTTCTATTGAACCTTTAGATTCATTAACACTTTTAGTTGGATTTTCTCCGCTTACATCAGGCATAAAATCCGCGCATATATTATTCGAAACAGATTCACCTTTTAATCCGGATACTGTTTTTCTTACCGGTTCAGCGGGTGATGTTTCTATTATACTTTCAACAAGTTTGTTGGATTTTGGTTCGGTCGATACATCAGGCTCAGCCGGAAGAACGGTTACAGTAACTAATGTGGGATCAGCACCTGCTGTTATTCTACTGCCACTGATCTTAGGATTAAACCAGGGTGATTTTTCTGTGAACAATGTTCAAACATTCCCTGATACTCTTCAACCACAGGAATCAAAAGATATAACTGTCACTTTTTCTCCTGCTGCATTAGGTATCAGATCAGCTCAACTGCAAATTTTAAGTAATGCACCAAGCAGTCCCGATCTGGTTAGCTTGCAGGGTACAGGTACTGCCGCCGAAGCAATAATAACACTCTCGACTTCCCTGCTGGACTTTGGCACTGTTGATATTAATAATTTTTCCGAAAGAATTCTTACAATTACAAATACCGGTTCTCTCCAGACAGTTATTGATGAGGCTACTATTCTGCCTGTAAGTAATACTGAATTTTCAGTGGTTGCACCAAACTTCCCCATCACTCTTGAACCTGAAGAAGCCGCAAATATTACCATAAGATTTGCGCCGACTACATCAGGAGATAAATTAGCACAGTTGCGAATAGTAAGTAATGCTATAAGCAGTCCTGACTTAGTTGAGCTGGAAGGAAATGCAGTTACAGGCATAGTGGTAAATCTTCCTCCATCACCACAGTTAGGTCAGACGATTAATCTTAGAATTTCTCCTCCACCGGGATTTACAGCAACAGGCGGTCAAATATTTTACAGACAGGCTGGAGAATCAGGATATTCAAATTCAGTATTAACTTTGCAGGATACATCTTATATAACAAGTATTCCTCCTCAATTTTCAACAATTAAGGGAATTGAGTTTTATGTTGAATTTACTGATGGGGAAATTATTGTAACATATCCAACAACAAACCCTGCAGCCCAGCCAGCAATACTTCAGATAAATGTTCCGGTATTTCCTTTCCAGGGATTAATTCCTGGTGCTGAATACAGAATGATTTCAATTCCATTAACAATAAATAACCCTGATATACTTTCAGTAATTGGTGATGATTACGGACAATATGATTCTACGCTTTGGAGAATTTTCAGGTGGAATTCCATACAAAATAACTACGATGAATTTCCGGAAATCGCAGTTGATATTACTCCCGGTAACGCATTCTGGCTGATTAACAGACAGGGAACTTCATTCGACATTGATAATGCGGTAAGTGTGCAAACCTCAAATGATTTTATAATAAATCTTCCTGCTAACAGCTGGACTCAATTAGGTAATCCATTTGCTTTCCCTGTTGATTGGACAATGATTGAAGCATCAAGTCTTCTCAATTTACCGATTAGATGGAATCCGGATTCACTCGACTATGAATTGAATCAAACAATTCTTGAACCATGGGACGGGTACTGGGTTCGCAATCCGCTTAACCAGGTTGTAACACTTAATATTCCTCCAATCCGTTTTATCGAAGAAAATAGTTTACCGAAAGAAAATATCCGCCTGGTTGACGGCGAATTTATTGTTCAGATAAGATCGGGAATTGAAGGAAGTAAAATAAGAGATAACCAAAACTTTATCGGAATGGTTAACGAAAATAATTTTGTATATGGCAAGAATGTTCCTGAACCTCCTTCAATCAGCAATAAACTACAGTTAAGCATAGTTGATTCCGAAAAAAGTTTTGCACAAAACACTGTAAGAATAAATTCTCAGGGTGCAGTATGGTATCTCAGGATTAAAACAACACAGTATGATAAAAATGTTAACCTGAGTTTTGATTTATTGAATCAACTGCCTGAAGGATTTGGTTTATACCTTCTTGATGTTGACAGACAAACATTTATTCCGGTTAGTAATTTCGGAACTAGTTTGAGTATCTCGGATCAGCAAATTATAAATTTGAAACTGATAATCGGGACACAAAAATTTGCGGAAAATAATTCAGATAACATCTCACTCACACCAACAGATTATTTGCTGCATCAGAATTATCCTAACCCGTTTAATCCTTCAACTAACATTAATTATTATCTGAAAGAAAAAAGTACAGTTACACTTGAAGTGTACGATATACTTGGCAACAGGATAACAACACTCATAGATAACAAACAACAAAACTCAGGGAATCATTCAATAGTATGGAGCGGTGTTAACCTAAACGGTATTCCTGTTTCAAGCGGAGTTTACATTTATAAAATCCGCGCAAATGAATTTACAGCGAGCAGGAAAATGCTTCTTCTTAAATAGAAATGAAAATTGAATTTCTTGCAGTAAAGGCGATTTTGAATAAATCGCCTTTTTTGTTTTATTGCATTCAAACTTATATGATAACTTAATCAACAAATCACTGAAGTATTTGGAATCAAATAAAAAATATTTGGATGAATCCGGTGAGCATCTCAGTGATGAGATCCTGACTAATTATTATTCAGATAAGGATATTCTTACTGAAGAAGAAATTCTATTTATTGATTCACATCTGCAGAATTGCAGAGAGTGTAAAGCAAAAATTAAATCATATAGTAACGTAATTTCTCCGGACATAGATCAATCATTTGATTACAATAGAAAATTCTCTGGTTCTGAAAATAAATCATGGTTGAATAAATATTTCAACTATATTAAATACATATCCGTCATTCTGTTTATTATTTTAATCTTTATCATAATGTTCTACGATCCGGACGCAGGTAAAAAGCAGAGCAATGTTTTTGTTGATAAAATTCCGGATACTATGGATATCAGTTTACAGATGCCCTCAAATAACCAACAATCCTTAAATAATGAAAAAATATATAATGAGAAGGATGTAATAAGCAGACCGGGTGCGACAGAACTGTTCTTTCACAATGTTTTGCTTGAGAATTTTATACATCAAAGCAAAACTGAAACAAGAAAAATAACGATCTCTTCTCCGGCACTTGATGAACTGGTTACAAGTAGTATTTCATTTAAATGGAAGATGAATTCGGCTGCAGGTAATATACAATTCGTAATCGTTGATAATAAAAACACGAGTTTATACAATTCGACTGTTTCAGGTTCAGGATTAACAATAGAAAAACGATTTAAAGACGGATTATACTACTGGAAAATTTATTCGGCAGGAAATCTTGAAGCAGTCGGCAGATTTATCGTCCGCAAGTAATATTATTATCTGAACGAGGGCTCAACACAAGCGGCATGACTCGAACCGCAGATAAGAAATACACGCTCACCTTTACCTGTCAATTCTTTAACAACTCTTATCAACTGAATATTCCTCAGATCATTTGTAAAGTCCATCATATCTCCGAGATAACCGGGCAACCCATAACTATCATCCACGTCACGCCAATTAGGTCCATCAGGGAAATACTTTTTCCAGTAACCATCAACATCTTCAACAGATTTAAAATTGTGCTGCTGATTTACATACTCAGCACGTTTATAGAATTCGCTTATATATTCTTCAGGGCTGGCTGGTTTACCATGTCTCAACTGTCCAAAGTAAGGATTTAATATTTGTGCGAGTGCGATCTGTTCGGGTTCAAACTTTCTCAATAATTCTTTAGCAAGTTGTTCCTTGGATAAATCCCAGTTGTAAATATCCAGCCCATCTCTATGCGCTAAATGTTTTACATATCCTCCTTCACCAAGGTTTTCAACCGGATCCATTAAACCCGGGATTAAAAAATCTAATCTGCCTTCAACAAGTGCAATTGTCGGTTTTAATTTATTCCATTCATCTTCAATCATTTTAATTTGCGGATGATTCGCATCTCTAGAATGCTCAGCACCGAATATGATAAAACTACTATCAGATAAAATGTAAGGACGAGCATGATCATTTATCAAATCATAATTTTTAAATGAAATTATAGAATCAGAAAATACTTGGGAGGATTGGACAACAAGATAATATGGCGGTGATTTCCAGGCTATTAAATAAATTATAGTCAGTAAAATAACCACTCCAACCAATATGAATGCGATAATCTTTAAAGGTTTTTTCATGTTATTATCATTTGTGATCGATAGTACAAATTGCGAATCTGCAATCAAGCCGGCAATAGAATGAATGGACTAATCTGGATAAGTATGTAAAAATGAAGATGGCAGGTAAATCAAGAAATTTTGTACCCCCGAGAGGAATCGAACCTCCGACCAAAAGTTTAGGAAACTTCTGCTCTATCCACTGAGCTACAGGGGCAGTTATTTCAATTTATATTTTGAAGAACCTACCCCAATCCTGATGGACCTGCTCTCCGCCTCGGCGGACAGGTATCCACTGAGCTACAGGGGCATGTTTTTTCAAATTACCTTTATGAAAATAGTCAAGTTTCGATTTATTAAAAAGTTGATTGTTGATATGAAATAAAAAAGTACAAACCATATCCGATCTGTACTTTTATGAAGGACACTACGAAAAATAAATTTACATATTTAACCAGTAAGTGAACTTAACCATAAAAATGTTATCTGCTTTTGCATCCCATAAACGGTTAACTGATTTCTTAAACTGAAAATCTCCTACATCTTCAAAATCAGAGCGGCTTTGTGTCCATACAAAATATAAGACCGAGCCTGGAAGATATTCCCACCTTAATACTGCATTTCCTCTCAGTGATTTAAAATTAAAATCCGGATTGCTGATAGTGAATGGCTGTGCCGGGCCTGAACCATCAGGATCAATTTCTCTGGTTTCATTATTTATTGTTGAACCATTCTGACCATAAACTAAAAAGTCATAACTCGCCGGGCGTGACAGCTCTTTTATGTTCGTGTATTTTCCTGATGAGATAAATGGCTGAACATATAATTGCAAACTTAACTTTGGAGTAAATGTCCAGTTCAACCTTATTCCTGCCGAGAAAGTGGTTTGATCCAATTC
>JAEXTA010000221.1 GCA_023453665.1 Bacteroidota bacterium
TTAATCTCAGATGTGATTCATTGTTATTCAGTGATTCCACTTTTGTAAAAAACATTAAACTAATCGCAAGAGTTTATGAAATAGAAGAGCAAAATCTTGATTCAGTTTACCGGTTATTAAATCCGGGAAATAAAGTTGAGGTGAGAGGGACTTTCTCAAGTGGAAAAGAAAAAAGAAATCCCGGGGAATTTGATTTTAGAAAGTATCTTCTTGCAAAAGAGATAAGTGGTACAATTACATCGTTATCAACATCTGATCTTAAAATAATATCGGGTGAGAAGAATGAACTTAAATCATGGATCAATTCCATAAGGAGAAGCATTGATGAATTAATTTTCAGGTATCACAATAAAGACGCTGCGGGTTTGTTAAGGGGACTTTTACTCGCCGACAGGTCAGAGATATCACCAGAAGTGAAAACCGATTTTATTAATTCAGGAGTTGTACATATACTTGCTGTTTCCGGGCTGCATGTTGGTTACATTGTAATGATTTTTATTGTACTCACCGGAAGATTTAATATCCGTATACGCCTGTGGCTGACAATTGTTGGTGTAATATTCTTTCTTGTAATTACTAATTCACCTCCATCTGTTTTCAGAGCAACTATAATGTGTGTGGTAGTAATCATATCACGTTTAACCGGCCGTGACAGTAATATCTTCAATTCATTGTCGCTTGCTGCATTAATTATCTTAGTTATTGATACAAATGAACTGTTTAATCCAGGATTTCAATTATCATTTTCAGCTGTGTTATCCATTGCCGTGTTTATGCCTTTGTTCAGGAAAATTGTTAGTTCTGGTTTGATTAAAAGCGGGTTACTAAAAAGCATATTGGTTTTTGGTGCTGTTTCGTTAAGTGCGCAGCTTGGTACTCTCCCATTCACACTAATGTATTTCGGAAAGTTTTCGGTTATTGGTATAATTGTAAATCTTATTGTGATACCATTAACAGGGCTTATAATCGCGGTGGCTATTCTAACATTGTCTTTATCAGTTTTATCTTCATTGCTTGCTGTATTTGCTGCAGAAACCAATATGTTCCTCAGTCAAAGTTTATTCCAATTGGTTCAGCTTTCAGCTAACCTTGAATTTTCGTATTTGTCAGTCAGGAATTTTTCCATAACGGACTCAATTATTTTTTACCTGAACATAATCCTTATACTTATCTTTTATAAAAAATTCAATAATCTGATTCCGAAATTTATCTTTATCAGTCTGACAGTAATAAATATTTTTGTACTCACATCAATTGATGATAAATCACTTTTTCCTGAAAACCAGCTCAGTGTGATGATGATTGATGTAGGGCAGGGTGATGCGATACTTCTGAATTTTCCTGATGGTACAACAGCTCTTATTGATGCGGGTGATGCATCATTTTATTTTGATGCAGGTGAAAAAATCGTTCTGCCTTTGCTCGATCATATCGGTATTGAAAAGATTGATTATGGTTTTATCTCACATCTCGATTCTGATCATTACGCAGGATTTGTTTCTCTTATTCATCATAATAAAATTAAAAAAATATTTAAACCTTATACCGATAGTTCAATGCTAAAGGGAATTAGATTTGAAAATTACCTTAGAAAGAAAGGAATACCTTTTGAAAACTACACAATGAATGTTATGTCAATTGGAAATGCAAAGCTGTATTGCCTGACGGGAGAACTGATAAAGAATGTTGATCTTAGTCACAACAACAAAAGCGGTTTAATAAAAATTGTTTATGGAGAAACAGAAATATTACTGACAGGTGATATAGAAATCGAAGCGGAAAATTATTATTCATCGGCATATGGAAATTTACTTGAAGCCGATGTTTTAAAAGTGGCTCATCATGGAAGTAAAACAAGTTCAACAAGTACATTTATTAAAAAGGTAAACCCGAAGATAAGTCTGATAAGTGCTGGAATTCAGAATAAGTTTAAACATCCATCTCCGGAAGTTGTTGAAAGATTAAACAAAACATCACTCGTTTTACGAACTGATCTGGAAGGAGCCATCCTTCTGGTTTCAGACGGCAAAAAATTTTCCGGAATATCTTGGAAATAATAAGGATAAAATTTCAAGTGAATTTTTATTTTATTAAGTTATTTGTGAATTCATAAAATAGAAATATAACATTCACATATTTTCAGGAGTCACAGCCGAATGAAATATGCAAGTACATTAATATTTTCAATTGTTATAATAGTTTTCATACTCTGGTGGAGCCAAAATGAAAACCGGTCTTTAAAGGAAGAAAACCAAAGACTGAAATCGGAAGTTGAAGAATTAACCCGCAATTTAGATGAGTTCAGATACAGCCCTGCCTTATTGTTGAAACAAGCAAAATCATATTTTAATGACAGAGAATATTTTAAAGCTAAAGAAAATCTTGCACTACTGATTCACAAACATCCTAAATCTCGGGAAACAGGTGAAGCTAAGTACTTGTTACAACGAGTAGACAATATGATTGCAAGCTTCAAAGAAATGGATAATTCAAAACCTGAGTTAATTCAGGAAAAAACTCCTGAAAAAACAGAGACAAAGTTTAGTATTGATGCGATGTATTCAAGTTACGATGTAAATGAAAAAGTTACAGTATACAGGGACAGATCAGCGCCAAGATATGCAAATGAGAAAGGATTTTTTCTGTACTTCAAAAAATATAAAGATAAACCAAGAGCAAGTGATCTCAGGTTAAAGATACAAAACCTTTCATCTGGTATTTTGAATATCCATACTTACAACTTTAAAATTGATGACAGGATATACAAAATTACTCCTCCAAAAATCCTGAGTGATAGCAGCAGTGGTCAGTACTGGGATGGGTGTGATCTTGCTATTGATGCGCAAACGTATTCAATTATTGATCATATAATCAGCTCATCATCTGCAAAATATAGAATTGAAGGGAAAAACGGTTTTGATGATAACACTCTTGACACTGCTGATAAAAGAGCTTTAAAAAATACTCTTGAAGCATTTAAATCATTGGGAGGCATCTTACCATAAAAAAAGAGAAGGTTTGTTTCCTTCTCTTTAATAATTGTTAACAGGGGTTTGAACAATCATTTCTATTTTGTCAAGATCATCTTTTTAGTCTCTTTGAAATTTCCGGATACGATAGTATAAAAATAAACGCCGCTCGAATAATCGGCAGCATTAAATTGAACGGAATAATGTCCCGGAGATTTAGTTTCATTCACCAGCGTTTGAATTTCATTGCCCAAAACATCATAAACTTTTAGAATGACTAATTGGTTTTGAGAATTGCTCAAAGTTGGTACAAGATAAGAAATTGTTGTAGTTGGGTTGAATGGATTTGGGTAGTTTTGTTCCAGTTTAAAATCTGATGCCAATGTTGTTTCAACTTCGCCTGAAATTGTTTTGCTTATTTTTATTTGTGAACCATCATTTTGCACAAGTCGAAACAGTGTGTTTTGATTTTTAGAAGCATCGGTTCTAAAATGATATTCACCTGATTTTGCCTGCGGAATTGTGCCGATCTTGATCCAGTTTATATTATCAAAACTTCTTTCAACACTAATACTAACGTTTAATAATTCGGTTTCAACTTCCATTTTAATTTTCACAATGCTTCCCTCAAGTAAAGCATTAAATGAAATTAAAGCTAATGCGGAAGAAGAAACCGATTTAAAAACTGAACCACCTCTGGTTCCGGCAAATAATTGGTTGTTATCCGCCAGCATTAACTTTTCAGTATAATTAATCAGTCCTTCATTATATTCGGTCCAGGTAATACCATAGTCTGAAGATTTAAAAACATTTCCATCAATGGCTGCATAAAAATTACTTTGAGCATCAAACACAAGAGAAGTTACCCAACCTGATTCGAGATTGCTGACAAGCAGATTCCACGTATCGCCATTATCACTGGATGAATAGATTTCACCATATGAACCGGCATAAATAGTTCCATGGCCGTCAACGACCAGAGCAGTGACGTTAAGTGTAGTGTGATCTGACTGTTGTGAATCGGATATTTTTTGATTGGTTCTAACCGACTTATCAATTCTGCTGAATCTTCTATAATAATTATTTGTTGTTTCTGGTCTACTAATCGATAAATTAAAATTGTTCTGTAGTCCTGAATTGACAGAGGTCCATTCCAAACCGTTATTTGAAGATCTATATATGCCTTGATTATATATGGCGGCAAAAACATCTCCATTACTATTAAAAGCAAATGCATTAGCAGTTTCATCTTCAATCACAGGTATCCAGCTGCTTCCATTATTTGATGATTTATATACTGAATTCCCGTTTAATGTTGCAGCATACAGATCATTGTTAACAGGATTAATAGCAAGTTTGTTAACCCAGCTAGCATTCAAACCGTTATTCATAGGAGCCCAGGAAATTCCGTCATTTGTACTTTTGAAAACACCATATCCATAAGATACACCAGCTATCTGACCATCAAATGTACCCGCAAAAAGATCTCCTTGTGAATTAGAAACGAGTGAAAATATATATGGAGTTGTTAACCCTGAGTTTTCTGGATTCCAGGTTTGGCCATAGTCAGCTGACGAATATATACCTCTTCCAAAAACTGCTGCAAAAATATATCCGCCGGGCCCGTTTGAGATATCATAAATATCTGTAGCATATATTCCCTGATTAGATTCTTTCCAATTAATCTCATTTGTCTCTGAAATAAAAATTCCTGATCTGGACGTACCGGCAACAATTTGATTACCCGGTAAAATGATCAGTGAATATACTGTCTTGTCAACGAGGTTATTGTTTGTTTTGTACCATCTTTCTTCAGATTTATCTAAATAAAAAATCCCGTCAAGATATGAAGATGCATAAACCTGGTACTTATCATCGGAAGTTATTGAATAGATTACAGGATATTGTTCACCGGAAATCGATGATAAACCATATGAAATTTTTTGCCAGTTGTCACCAAAATCAAATGATCTTTTTATTCCTTGTCCATAAGTTCCAACGTATATAACGCCGTCTTTAGTTACATGTACTGAGGATATGTCTGCAGAATAAATCCCGATATTCAATTTGACCCAGGAGGTTCCCTGATTTGTGCTTCTGAATAATCCTGTCATTGTCCCTGCAAATATATAACCATTCGGTGTGGAAGACATTGTCTCAATATTTCGGGTTGTCAAACCTATATTAACTTTATTCCAGGTGTTGCCATTATTTGTAGATTTGAATACACCACTGTGTTGTGCACCTGCGTAAACATTTCCATAAACATCTGAAGTGAATGCTCTTACATTGTCAGAAAAAGGAAGATCATCTATTCTTTTTACATTTTGCCAGTTGTCGCCATCATTCGTAGATCTGAATATTCCTTCAGCAACGGTTCCTGAAAACAAATAACCATTATTGTGTGAATGAATAGACAGGACATCAGTTGTTGTAAGACCGTAATTTACTTTATCCCAGTTTAAACCCTGATCAGAACTTTTAATTATTCCCTGATTAGCTAAGGTCGCATAAATATTTTTATTTTTGTGAAGGATGAGGTTTTCAATTGTTCCACCCATTGGACCTTTGGATTGATTCCATATTTGCTGATTAAAGCAATAAGCCGGGAATAATAACAGGATAAAAAAGATTTTGGTTAAACGTGACTTCAAAACATTACCTTATAAATTAAAAGTTTTTGCAAAAAGTCAACAATGGTGCCACCAACTGATATTGAATAGAATAAATAGTAACAATTTTTTTTATTCTTGTTGTGTCAATTAAGAACATGACTAGTTCTTTGACTCAATTCAAAACAAAAATTATTTGCTGATTTTTAGTGAATAAATGACAATGTGTTTTTTATAAAATCTTAATCAATTGTTTTATTTTGATTGAACATGACCCTCGTGTGATTTAAGATTTCACTTGAAATATAACAATCTTTTCCCTTAAAAATCAAGTACTTAGGAAATCAAGAAATAAGAGCTTAAAAAATGTGGATGTTTACATTCCCGAAAAGTGAAGTTCAAGAGGCAGATAATACGTGATTTGATTTTGTGATTGAACATAAACCGGTTAATGAAAAAATCATTAACCGGTATATTCATACTAAAAATAAATGAGTAAGAAAATAATCGGTATTAAAATTCCTGCCGCTGTTAACCATGCACCCCGACCTCTGATTCCTTGTTTGCCTTTTATCATAAACAATCCGGATATAGCAAGAAAACATAAGGCAACTGCAAATGCATCAGCGACATATGTCCAGGCTTTTTTGGGTTCATTTAAATGGAGAAAATTAGTTTCTCTTAACCCAGAACGGTTTTCAATTTTTTCCTGTGTAATCTCACCGGTACTGGTATTGACAGAAATTGTATTTCCTTCAACGAATATTTGAAGTGTTTCGGGATCAGGTCGAAATGTATTTTTTAATTTGCCTGTTTCTCCAATTGAAGCAAGTATTTTATTAACAGTTTCTGGTGAACGCGCAATACTATCAGGAATAGGTTCTGTATTAGATTTTATGATGACAATACTATAATTAGGATTCCATTCATCGATATGATTTACTGCAACACCTGAAATTGCATAGATCACTGTTAATCCGGCAGCCACGTATCCAATATCTCTGTGAAGGATACGTATCCATTGACGTATTTTAAATTTCAAAATGTTCCCTTGTGACTATTTTATTTCTGCCCCTATACCTTTTATCTGATAAAATGTCATTGGACCTGTAACTGTTGAGGGATCAAATTTTTTGCCCTGTTCTTCTGCAACATGTTCTGCGTACTCAATGGCTTCTTCTTTTGTAAGATTTATTTCATAAACTTCACCTTCTACTAATGCTGTTTTTCCTTTTACCTCAACAGGAAAAACAATTTCGCCATCTTTAACTTTTATTTTTATTTTTTCAAATTCTTTATCACTTGCTATCTCCATCCAGCATCCGCGTTTATTGCAGACATCTATTATTAAACCTTCCACAAGAACTTTTTTCCCGATAAAATCTTTAGGTGATGCCATTATTTCTGAAATCTTCGTCACATTTTTAAGAGTTACTTCCTTGCCATATTTTTTTCCGTCGCCTGCAAAAGATGTGCTTATCAGAGTGCTTAAAAATATAATTAACAGCAGATTTTTCATTTATTTCTCCTTTTAACAGTTAGATGCAATTGTATTGAATTACGGCTCACAATTTAAAACAATTTTTGTAATGTTGAACTGAATTTTTAATATCCCTTCAATCATTTGAAAAAAATATCTTGCATCATAAATAATAATTGTAGATTTGTAATAAATCTTTTTTCAAGTTTTTATGGGTAAACATTGAAGATACAATTTCTCGGCGCGGCACAAACCGTAACAGGTTCACAGCACCTGATTTCTGTAAATGGTAAAAAAATTTTATTAGACTGCGGACTTTACCAGGGCAAACGTAAAGAAGCATTTGAAATAAACAGAAAATTTAATTTTGACCCAAAATCTATTGATGTTCTAATCGTATCGCATGCTCACATTGATCATACCGGTAATATTCCGAATCTTGTAAAACAAGGATTTGACGGACGAATATTTGCAACCTCAGCGACAGTTGATCTGTGTAATATTATGCTGAGAGATTCAGCCTATCTTCAGGAAAAGGATATTAAGTTCGTAAATAAAAAACGAAGCAAACAAAATAAAAATCTCTTCGAACCGCTTTATACAATTGATGATGTTGAAACTGCAATCTCTTATTTTACAGGAATTCATTACAACAGGGCAGTTGAAATTGTTCCCGGAGTTCATTTAACTTTTCTTGATGCGGGTCACATTCTTGGTTCAGCCGGAGTCTTACTTGAGATTCGAGAAAACGGAAAATATACTCGATTTGGATTTTCTGGTGATATTGGACGAACCGATACACCGATTATCCATGATCCAAATGTAATTCCTGACCTCGATATTCTGATTATGGAAAGTACATACGGCAACAAATTACATTCAGTAGTTGAAGAAGTTGAAGAAGAAGTTGCACAGGTTGTAAATGAGGTGATTCAAAACAAAGGCAAAATTATTATTCCTGCTTTTGCTGTTGGAAGAACACAACTTCTGGTTTATGTGCTTCACAAACTTTTTAATCAAAATAGAATTCCGGTTTTCCCGATATATGTCGACAGTCCGTTAGCAGTCAATGCAACAGAAGTTTACAGGATGCACCCTGAATGTTATGACAGGGAAACCTACAGAGTATTTATCGACAACTATGAAGATCCGTTCGGTTTCAACAGACTCACGTATATAAGAAGTGTTGAAGAATCAAAGAAATTAAATGACTCAAAAGAACCTTGTATGATTATTTCAGCTTCAGGTATGGCAGAAGGCGGAAGAGTTTTGCATCACCTGGCAAATAATATTGAAAACCCGAACAACATGATTTTATTTGCAGGGTACGCTGCTCAGGAAACGCTGGCAAGAAAAATTATGGATGGAGCCGAAGAAGTAAATATACTCGGCAGTGTATTTAAAGTTAAAAGCAGGATAAAGAAGATGGATTACTTCAGTGCACATGCAGATCAAAAAGGCTTACTTGAGTATTTAAATTTTTCTTCACCACAAAAATTAAAAAATATTTTTCTGGTTCACGGCGAAGAAGAACAAGCACTTCCATTAAAAGAAAAAATAGCCGCAAAGAGTTTTAAAAATATTCACTATCCGAAAAAGAATGATTTTTTTGAGTTTTAAAATTTTATAAAATTCCAAAACAATTTCAGTATTCAACTGATATATGTTTTGTGACTGATCTATTCTTCTGTAATAGTGCTTCGTAACTTTACGGGTTTTGATTTTTTCCTCAACTTCAAGTTTAACATCTCTACGAATACCGAAAACGCCATTGCAAAGTATATATAACCTTTTGGTATATGCTGATGGAGACCTTCAACGATAAGTGAAAATCCAATCAAAAGAAGAAAACTCAAAGCAAGTATTTTTATCGTAGGATGTTTCTCAACAAAGTTACTTATTGGATTTGCGAAGAACATCATAAATATTACGGCGATAACTACAGCGGTTACCATAACTCCAAGATCATTAGCCATTCCCACAGCAGTTATAACAGAGTCGAGAGAAAAGACAACATCAAGAAGAAGTATCTGAATAATAACACTTGTGAATGATACTTTTGATTTTGCCGAATTGGTATGCTCTTCACCTTCAAGTTTAACATGTATTTCATGAGTACTTTTTGCTAAAAGGAATAATCCCCCAAGAATTAAAATCAAATCTCTGCCAGAAACATCAAGGGAAAAAACATTAAAAAGCGGAGCAGTTAATTTTATTATTAGAGAAATTGAGAACAAAAGTAAAATTCGTGTAATCATTGCAAGCGCTAATCCGAGGAATCTTGCCTTTTTCTGTTGTTCAGTCGGCAGTCTTCCGGATAGAATAGAAATAAAAATTATATTATCTATTCCTAAAACTATTTCCAGAATTGTTAAAGTTAGTAAAGCAATTAAAGCCTGCGGATCAGTAATCCATTCCATATAAATCCGATGTTATTGAAAATTTGAAGTTAAGATAAATTGTAAACTGATGAATTGAGATTGCGGAGAGGGAGGGATTCGAACCCTCGATACCGGTTACCCAGTATAACGGTTTTCGAGACCGCCCCGTTCAACCACTCTGGCACCTCTCCTGAAATAAACTAATGAACTAAAAGTCTTACCAGAAAAATAAGCACTAATCCTGCAATAAATGATAATGTAACCAATGCTTTATGATTTTTCAACATTTCACCAAGTACAGCATGCATAGCAAGGAACACAAATCCACCTGCTATGTGAGCCATTAAAATTCCCATCCAGTAATGTGGAAAATCAGACCCTATTAATAGGTAACCAATTACACCACCCACAACCGTTGTCAATTCGATCAACACAACGTAAGTAATAATTTTAGCTTTTGAATAATTTGCACCAAACATAAGTGAAGCAAGTGCAAGTCCCTCAGGGAATTTGTGTGTTGTTATTGCTAGAAATATTGAATTATGTTCTTCGTGACCATGCATATGTCCAGTCGAAATTGCAATACCATCAAGTAATGAATGGAAAGACAATGCGGTAAACAATGTTAAAATAATTTCTGAAAATTTTTTGGTTGTCTGTTCATCAAAATGTGATGCTGAACATGCCGGACATATATGGGCATAATATTTACTGATTACCCAGAACAGCAGGAATCCGGAAATACCGCTGACAGCTACCTCAATTACGGAAAGATTTATTGAAGATTCAGGAATCAGAGTGAATGCAGCGGCACCAAGTAAGGCTCCGGCAGATAATGAAATGAGAACACAAAGTTTTTTGTGGTCAAGTTTTATCAGGAATGTTAAACCACCACCTGCAATTGCTGAAAATAAAGCGATCGAAGTTTTTATTATTACATCAGTCAACATAGATTCCAAAAATTTGTGGCAAAATCTATCAAATAAAAATCAGAAGAAAAAATTGAATACTTGTTTTATTGTTTAGTCTACTCAGTGCTTCTGTTCTCAATAAACCTTTTGAAGTTTGTAAGAATCATATCTTAATCTTGGTTAAGTTTTTTAATCTTTATATATTTGCACGCCATATTATAGTTGTTGCGTATTTGTCATTCCGAACTTGTTTCGGAATCTTGAATTGAGTTTTGGGCGAATAAAAAGAACCTGAAACAAGTTCAGGTTGACAATAGAAGACTCATGCAACTGCGTGCAAATAACGGAAAGGTGCAGGAGTGGCTGAACTGGCACGCCTGGAAAGCGTGTGTGCGTGAAAGCGTACCGAGGGTTCGAATCCCTCTCTTTCCGCAAAATATAAATTTTTATGAGAATACTTTTAGTTTCGTTATCCCTTGTGCTGTTATTTTCAGGAGTTTTTGGTTCCGCTATCAGCAACACTCCTGTGGAGATAAAAACATCTCCATCAGTTAAGGATAAACGGACGATTAGTTTTGTAAGAGGACAAAATCTTATAACAATAAAAGATATTGATAGCATCTCTGCTTTTTCAAATAAGGACCTGGTAATTTCAATAATCAATAAATAAACCCATAGTATTTTCTGATCAGATCCTTCACAAAAACACACGCTTAAAACTTCAGCCATTAGTTTTAATTTATTTGTTACTGGTCACTCAACTTACCCTCTCATCCAAAATCAATTTTCAACAGCAGTATTGTAGTGTATCTTGGCATCGTAATTCCCAAACTAAAAGGAGAAGATTCTATGAAAAAGTTATCATTCATTTTGCTGGTTCTTGTTGTTACATTGTTTGTAACGGCTGATATATTTGCCAAGGGACCTAAACCTCCTTTGAGCCAGATGGTAAAAGAAAGCGCAGTAAACAATCTGCTGGAAGGTCTTGAATCCGACAACTTCGGTTTAATGACAAGTGCTGCATATATGCTCGGTGAGTTGCAGTCAGAAAAAGCTGTTCTGCCATTGATGAAAATTCTTCACAGCGATGCAAGTGAAGATGCGAGAATAGTAGCTGCCCTTGCACTATATAAAATCGGTGATGAACGCGGACTTTATGCCGTGAAACAGGCTGTAAGGTTTGACGACAGCGAACGTGTAAGCAAGCTGTGCTACAAATTTTACAATGCTTATCGTCAAGAAGAACTTGCAGAATCGCTTGTTGTTGCTTCAAATTAATTCCAATCAGTTTTCAGGTGAATTAAATGAATAATAAATTCTCAACTTGCCGGAGATAGTCAAATAAAATTAAAACTCCGGCAAGCTCTCTTTATTCCGGGCATCGAAAAAAATAGAACATTTAACCTATCTTAATTGTAGCATATACTTCTTTATATTTGTTAACATAATGCAGACAATTAAATCACATTTTAAAAGTACAATTGAACTAGCTTACCCTGTTGTAATCGGGCAACTTGGATTTATGATGATGCAGGTTGTAGATGCTATGATGGTTGGTGGTCTTGGTGCTGTTCCTCTTGCCGGGGCATCAGTAGCTAATAGTCTGGCAATAACAATATTCATTATAGGACTTGGTGTTTCAATTGCAGTTACACCCCTGGTTGCAATTTCAGTCGGGGCAAAAAAGGAAGATGACTGCGGGCTGCTCTTTCGGCAGTCATTTATAATCAATATGATTTTCTCAATGGTTTTATGTTGCGCTGCTTATATCTGTTCTGATCTTCTCATTTATCTCGATCAACCTGTTGAAGTAATAGTATATGCTTCATCTTATGCCAAGATAATCGGATTCTCGTTTATACCTGCAATGTTGTTCCAGACATATAAACAATTCATTGAAGGATTTTCAATGATGCGACCTGCAATGGTAATAACAATCGCGGCGAATTTAATTAATATAATTGCAAACTGGTTACTCATCTATGGTAATTTGGGATTTCCAAAACTGGGATTGGATGGAGCCGGCTGGGCTACCTTTCTCTCAAGGTTATTTATGGCTGTTATGCTTATAGTGTATGTCAGAAAACTATCAAAGTTTTCTGTTTATGATTTATCAATCAGTTTTAGACCGGTAAACATTCCGGTTATAAAAAAAATATTATCGTTGGGATTGCCCAGCGGATTTCAATACTTCTTTGAAGTAGGCGCATTTTCATTTGCAGTCATTATGGTTGGATGGCTTGGTGCCAAAGAATTAGCTGCACATCAAATAGCAATAAACCTTGCATCAATTTCTTTTATGGGGGCGCTTGGAATTTCTGCTGCAGGAAGTATAAGAGTCGGAAATGCAGTCGGCAGGCAGAATATAACTGAATCAAGACGAGCAGGTTTTTCAGCAATAGTACTTTCTGCATCGTTCATGTTTTTATGCGGATTAATTTTTATCATCCTCAGAAATGAACTTCCAAAACTTTATATAAACGATTCAGTTGTTATTTCATTAGCTTCATCAATTCTTTTGATAGCAGCATTGTTCCAGTTATCAGATGGCGTGCAGGCAGTTGGGATTGGAATACTACGCGGGTTAACCGATGTGAAAGGTCCAACTATAATTACATTTATTTCTTACTGGATTGTTGCTTTGCCGGTTGGCTATCTTTTAGGATTCATAATTGAACTGGGTGTAATAGGAGTTTGGATAGGTTTGCTTATAGGTCTTACTGCTTCAGCCCTGATGTTAACTTTAAGATTTCAATTTAAAAGTAAACACACTATTTCTGTGAAAATTCAAGAGTGAATCAGTCAATCAGAATTTTTGTGATGTATTTAAAATCAACTTCTTCAAAATAACTATTAGAAATTTTTAAGCCGGAGTGACTGTAATTCCAGACTTCTTCTGGAGGTTCTTTCTCTTCTCTATATTTTGATACTGAACTGAATTTATCTTTTGTAGCCAAAACATAAAAAGGAATGTTAAATTCTTTTGCGAGTATAGATAAATTTAAACTACCGGTTTTGTTAATAACATTTCGATTACTTAACACTTTATCAGATCCAATTAAAACTACATCAGACAATTGTAAATATTTTGCAGATAAAAAATCCGTGAACATCACAACATTAATTTTTGATCTCAGTAATGATCTGGCAAGTATTCTGCCTTCATACTTTGGACGTGATTCTGCTATATATACTTTTTTCAGGTTACCGTTTAATTTCATCAGCCGACAAATATCAGAAATTGTTCTGCTGTTTGAGAGAGTGATAATAGTATTAAATGTATCCAGCAGTTTCTGATTTTTCAGATATAAACTCTTAATACTATTTGATAAATGATATTTAAAATCAACAAGAAAAAGTTTTAACCCTTCTTTATCATTTCGGGTTGTATAGCTGTCAACTTTTCCCGTAAACTCTTTAAAAATTTCAAATGAACGAAATTTCACTTTCAGTTCGCTGATTATCTGTTTGACTGACTTTAACTCATCGATATTCTTTTCAATCAACTTTATTGATTTCAGCAATAGTTCAGTTGAGCCGGATTTGTCGTCATTTAATACTTTATCAAGTTCACTTCTCAATAATTTCATTTTTGTTCATTTGATTTATCGGGATATAACTCATTCCACCATTGAGGCTGGTCTTTTAGTTTATAGTCAAACCATGCAAGAATAGTTTTCGTCCATTGAATCCTCTTTTTGTAATCTAGTATATGATGATCCTGTCCCTCAACTTGAATGTATTCAACATCCTTACCGAGTAGTTTTAAAGCTGTGTACATTTGTGTGCTTTCTCCAGGGGGAACATTAGTGTCCGCAGCGCCATGTAGAAGCAGAAGGGGAGTATTAATTTTATCCGCATTAAAAAGCGGACTGTCATCCACATAAATATCTTTTCTGTTCCATGGAAAACTGTTTGCAGTTGCAACAGCACTGTACTGATATCCCCAATAGCCTTCGCCCCAATAACTTGAAAGAGAACTTATACCGGCATGAGAAATTCCGGCAGCAAAAATATTTGTCTTTGTAAGCAGATTCATTGTCATAAAACCGCCGTAAGATGCGCCGATACATCCCACTCTTTTTTCATCAACATAGGGATGTGATTCTAAAAATAATTTTGTTCCCTGGATAATTTCTTCGGCAGTTAATTTGCCCCAGTCATTTACGTGATAAGCAGAAAATTTTTGTCCATATCCAATTGCGCCGCTTGGCTGAAGTGCATAAACAATATATCCGTTCGCAGTCCAAAGATTTCTCGGATATCTTCCTTCAAATGTTTGTTCAGTTGGAGAGGTACCGCCATAATAATAAACTATGCAGGGATATTTATTATCAGGATCAAAATCAGGAGGGAAGTAAACTAAACCGTCAATCTTATCGCCGCGTGAATTTGTAAAATCAAAATCTTCAACTTTACCAAGTTTTATATCAGAAAAAATATTTTCATTCAGATCAAGGAGAAGTTTTGATTTATTAGTCTTTAAGTTGATGAAATAAAGTTTTTCCGGTTCAACAGCACCTGAACCTTTATAAACAGCGCTTAAATTATTTTGTGCAAATTCAATATCATCCAGAACTTCGACGGATAAATTAATTTTGTGGAATAGTTTTTCTTTTAAATCATATCTGTACAAAGTTTGAAATGTTTTATCAGTTGTATTGAAGTAAACAGAATTATTTAATTCACTCCAAGAAGCCGAACTTATTGATGGATTAAAATCTCTGCTGATACAATCGCCGCTTTTAGTTTCAAAGTTGTAAAGATAAGCCTGTACGTCGTATTCATTAGGGATAAGAGAATCGGGAAGATTCTTTCCACGCCCGCCAAACATAGATGGGCCACCAAGTATAACAAGATTTTTCCCATCAGGTGAAAACTGAACACTTCGTGCCCAGTTTAAAGTTTTGATGGTATCAACCTTCATAGATTGTCTGTTCAAAATAAAATATGTGGTAAAGCTGTAAGGTCTGTCGCTATAATCATAAACTGTTGAGGAAAGTATGATTTTATTTCCATCACCACTTATTGAAGAAAGACTTGATGACGTTTCATCAGATGTGAGTTGTTGATTAAATCCTGAGGGATATTCAACTAAAAATAATCTACTTTTATTTCTTGCCCAGGGCCACCTGTCCTGAAGTCCACGGAATATTTTCATTCCCGATTTATTATCTTCTTCTTTTTCAGTTACACTATAAATTAAGTAAGAACCATCCGGCGACCATGAGAACGAACTAAAATCTTTTATGTTTTCAACTAAACGGAATGAAGAAGCATTAAGAATGTCAGCTATCCAGATCGTTGTAAGTTCTTTTTCAGTTATTGAATAAGCAAAAACATTTTCTTTTGGTGACCAGCTTATAGCCGGCAGCTTCATTCCACCATTGAATGAATGGGTACGCTTTCCGCTTTCAGTGTTATAAATTTCTATCCATGATTCACGATTATCAGTTCCATCTTTGATTTGAGAGATGGTAACAGCCGCAAGCTTGCCATTCTGTGAAATTGAAATGTTCCCGAGTTTAGGATCATCAAGCAGGTTTTTAATCGAATAAAAATTATTTGAAGCAGTTGAAATGTTAATCGAATTTTTATCCTCGTATTCAGCACATTTGAGTTTGACGTGACTTAATATTGTGGCTGGATCGCTCCAATAACTTAATACCTTGATAAGCAGCAAATGTACACCAGTTTCAATTTGAATTTTCTTATTTACTTCTTCAGGTATTATGATAGGATCATCTAATAATGTTTTCTGGATTGTTTTTTTGTCACCAATCTCGTGATTATCAAGGTAAATCTTGAAAGCACTACTTGAACTTATTTCCAATTCAGTTTTGACAAATCTATTTGATTGCAGATAAACAGCGAGATAAAATAATTTGAGATTATCATACCCTTCATCCCGTATGGGTAGTTCATTATTGAGAGTAATTTCTTTCCATTCCAGTTTTTGTTGCTTTGATATTAATATTTCTTTACCTGGTTTCGGATTTAAATTCTTTATTGATATTTGTTCTGTCGCGAGCTGACCTGTGATATAATTCCCGGAATCGGATGATAGTATTGGCTCATTTAATTTAACCGGACCAGCACAAAGAAATTTTATAATCTCAATTTTATTTAAGGTATCAGACTGTGCTGCTACTGATAAACTGGACATAAACAGAAGGATAATTATTAGACTGGTTCTCATTTAATCTCCGATAGTTTTTCGAAATGTAAATTTTAATCTTCATGAAGAATAGAATCAGGAATATCTTCACGCAAAAAATTCTTTATGTCAAAAACAGATTCAGCTGCAAATTCCTGTTTGAAATTATTTCTGCTCATAACTGAATATAGTTCCTCTTTCGAAGCATATTCTTTCAGATAAAATGCACGGACTTTATTTCGGTTCTTAACAAGCCAGTTAAGAGTGATTTTCATTTTTTCGAGATCTTCTTCCGAAGGCATAATGTTCTGCTGAATTGTTCCTTCAAAATAATCATCAATGGCTGTGTCAAAATTATGCCGGCTATCAAGCAGGTATTTTTTTATGAAAATTTTTCCTGACAACAATAGGAGATAATCTTTATTTCTGTTCTCTGTAATTTCAAATAATACATTAGCACTGTTTACGGGCTCAGCAAGCAGGGAAGATTTGTGAGTCTGTGCAAGTATCAGATCGATAAGTGATTTTACAACGGCTGCTTTATCATACTTTTGAGTCTCGGAATATTCCTTCATTCTATTTAAAAGCCTGTTCAACGCAAACTGGTTTTTTCCGTAAAGAAATTCATAAACTTTTTCAAGTTCATCTGCATATATATTTTTATTTTTGTTGATGCATGGCGCTGTACATCTTTCTATTTCAGAAAGAAAACATGCTTTGCCTCGGTTAAATTCTTTTACATCACATTCGCGTAACGAAAAAGTTTTGTCCAGCATTTCCATCACCTGGACAGCTTGCTTTCTTGTAGTGAATAAACCAAAGTAGTCATTGCCGTCAAAGTCAAAACTATTTATCAACTCAGCAGAAGGGAAGGGATGAGATGTGCTGATCCTTATAAAATATTTGTTACCGTATTTCTTCAACAATGTGTTGTGTTTTGGATTAACTATCTTAATAGCTTCGGCTTCGGTTAAAAGCGCTGTTAACTCAGAGTTGGTAATTTCAATTTTTAATCTCGTGGCCTGTTTTAAAATTTTTTTTGTTTTTCTCGGAGCAGTAGGAGAGAAGTAAGATTTTAATCTTGCTCTTAGTGATTTCGCTTTCCCGATATATATAATTTCGTTTTTATTATTCAGAAATGAATAGATACCGGGTGCATCAGGCAGTGATACAATATCATCTCCCAATTCTTTTTTGATTTTTAATTTTGGTGCTGATGCAGCAACAACATATTGATAGTTAATTAATTCAGGAACATTTAATACTTCTTCACTCTTCTTAAGCTCTTTAATCATCTTGATAAGTATCTTTGCTGTCACTTCAGCATCATCAAGTGCGCGGTGAGCATTTTTATTTTTTACATTCAGATGACTGCAAACTGAACCCAGTGATTTACTTCTTAACATCGGGTACATTCGGCGGGCAATCTTTAATGTACAAAGCTGCGGGTTTGATAATGGTTCAATGTTAACATTTTCAAATTCGCGTTTAAGAAATGAATAGTCGAAAGAAAAATTATGCGCTGTTAAAATTGAATCACCGATAAATGCTTTTATCTCTTCAGCTACTTCATCAAACATTGGTGCGTTGTAAACATCATCATCTGATATACCTGTCAACTGTGTGATAAAGTAAGGAATGTTTTTAGCAGGATTAATTAGTGACTGATATTTCCCTGTGATCTTAAGATTCGAAACTTTTACTATCCCTATTTCAATAATATTATTGTAACGCGCGTTCAGTCCGGTTGTCTCAACGTCAACAACAGCAAACTCTGCTTCTTCAACCGGAATGTCAGATATTTTTTTTCGATTCATAACTTAAATTAAAATTCTTATTGTACAGTATCAAAACTAATCTTACTGCTAATCACTAACTTTTCATTTTACTGCTTAATTAGATATATTGCTCACTGAAATTAGGGAGAATATGGCTTCAATAAATCTATTATTTGTCGGGGATATAATTGGTAAACCCGGATTAAATCTTGTCCAGACCTGGCTTTCAGGACTCATTCAGAAATATAAAGCTGATTTTGTAATAGCAAACGGCGAAAACGCTTCCGATGGAAAAGGCTGTACGAACAAAGAAGGTCAAATTCTTTTTGATCTTGGTGTACACGCCATCACCGGAGGAAATCACACCTGGGACAAACATCAATCACAGGATTATTTAAAAGTTGAACCGAGAGTACTTCGACCTCTGAATTATCCCAAAGGAACTTACGGAAACGGTTATATAATAGTTGAATCAAAAAAAGGAAAAGTCGCTGTACTTAATTTACAGGGAAGAACTTTTATGGCAACCATTGATTGTCCATTCAGAACGGCAGACTGGGTATTGCAAAGAATAAAACAGGAAACAAATGTTGTAGTTCTGGATTTTCACGCAGAAGCAACT
>JAEXTA010000236.1 GCA_023453665.1 Bacteroidota bacterium
AAGATGGTACTATGATGATTATTATGGATGGCTGTGGGTTCCTGATTATGATTGGGCTCCTGCGTGGGTTGAATGGAGATATGACGACAATTATGTCGGCTGGGCTCCGCTTTCACCTTATGCAACATTCAGAATTGGTATCGGTATATACTTCACATATGAATATTATACGCCCTTCAATCACTGGCACTTTGTAAAATACAGGTATATGTGTGATCCTTATGTTTATAATCATTTTGTAGGGCATAAGTATAAATACAGAATTCATGCTAATACAAAGTATCGTCATGATTACAGGTATTATGATGGAAGAGTTCAGAATCGTGGAATCGACATAAATGATGTTAGAAGAAGATCAGGTCGTGACATCAGAGAAAGAGAAATATACCGTGTATCTGATCCGCGTGAGGTGAAGAACAGAAAAGATAAAAATGAAATAAGAACATTCGTTTCATCCAGAGATGAACTGTCAAGAGGTGAATTTGATACAAAAGATATCAAACGTTCTGACAGAAAAAGTACTCTGAGAACAACCGATATTGAACTCGGCGACCGGAGAAAGGATGTTCGTTCAAATGAAATAAAAACACGTGAGAACCAAAGAGTCGTTACCGATGATAGAAATGACAGCAGAAGAGATACAAAAGTAGAAGAAAAACGTCCAGAGATAATTGAACGAAACAAAACAAATGACAGAGAAATAATTAAACGTGACGACACCAAAAAAGTTGAAACTCGCGATAGAACAAATGTTCGGACTGAAAAGGTAGAAACTAATAAGAAACGAGAACTTCCTGTTACAGAACGTAAGACTGAACTAAAAAGAGAGACGAATCAGAATCGTAATAATGATCTCAGAACACAAACAAACAGAAATGTCGAGATAAAAAGAGAAACAAACACGAATCGTTCTAATAACAATGTAAATCAACAAAAACGAAATGAAGTAAAAGAACAGCAAAAACGTAATCAGACAGAGGTTCGACGCGAGAATACTCAAACAGGTAGAGATAAAAATTCAAACAATAACCGGACAACTGAAGAAAGAAAACGTCGATAATTAATTCCCTCTCATACCTCATCTCCTTAAAGACAGCGGTATCAGTCTATTACTGATACCGCTTTTGTTTTAAACCTGACACCTTTTAAGTTTGCATAAACAAACAGGAAAACTAATGAAAGATAAAAGTACAAAACTGTTTTATATACTTGGTTCGTTCTTTGTCGCAAATGCAATACTTGCAGAGTTTATAGGAGTGAAGATATTTTCACTTGAGCAAACTATAGGTGTTGAACCGATAAAACTTACCTTGCTGGGTATATCAGATCTTTCTTTTAACCTGACAGCAGGGGTATTGTTATGGCCTGTTGTATTTATAATGACTGATATCATCAACGAATATTTTGGAAGAAAGGGTGTCAGGTTTCTTTCATTCACTGCGGCGATACTTATACTTTATGCTTTTATTATGGTTTATTTTGCTATGAATCTTACACCTGCGGGTTTCTGGATAGAAAGGCAGACTGGTTCAGGTACCGTTAATATGGATATTGCGTTCAATTCCATTTTTGGTCAGGGACTCTGGATTATTGTAGGTTCATTAACAGCCTTCCTGATCGGGCAGCTTGTTGATGTAACAGTATTTCATTATCTAAAATCGATAACCGGATCATCAAAGATTTGGTTACGCGCAACCGGCTCCACATTAGTTTCTCAATTCATAGATAGTTTTGTCGTTTTGTTTATAGCTTTTTACATTGGTGCAGGTTGGGACCTTTCACTAGTAATTGCAATCGGTATTGTTAACTACATTTATAAATTTTTAATAGCGGTTATTTTGACACCTGTGTTATATCTTATACATTTTATAATCGACAGATATTTAGGCAAAGAACTTTCTGAACAACTTATGAAAGAAGCTCATTTGAACTGACCTAGATAAAATGCTTCACAACAGAAAAAATTAACTATCAATAATATTAACTTTTAGTAAAGATTATTTGTATTTTTAATCAGATAGTTTTGAGACTAAAAGGTTAAATAATATAATTTATGAATGTGGGAAGATAGCGTGTGAATCCGGAATTTTGTGAACATAAGAATAAACATCTGATGCAACTCTTTTCTTTTTCTACCCTGAATAATTTTAATCATAAAGAATTTATCCGTTTCCCGGAATTATTAAAACATCAGGATTTATTCCCTGCAAATATTAACAAGACTTTACCAAAGGAGAAATAAAATGAAAATTAGTAAAGAAGAGGCCCTTGAGTATCATAGCCAGGGGCGTAAAGGAAAAGTTGAGGTTATACCTACCAAACCTTGTTTAACTTCACGTGATTTATCACTTGCCTACACTCCCGGTGTTGCTGAACCCTGCAGGGCGATAGAAAAAAATCTTGAGGATGTCTACAAATACACAGCTAAAGGAAATCTTGTTGCTGTAATTTCTAATGGAACTGCAGTACTGGGTTTAGGCGATATTGGAGCTGAAGCAGGTAAACCGGTAATGGAAGGAAAAGGAATTTTATTTAAACGATTTGCTGATATTGATGTATTTGACATCGAACTTAGAAGTCATGATACCAAAGAAATTATTAAAGCAGTGCAAATGCTTGAACCTACTTTCGGCGGAATTAATCTGGAAGACATAAAAGCACCCGAATGTTTTGAGATTGAAGAAACACTTAAAGAAACAATGAACATTCCCGTGTTTCATGATGATCAGCATGGTACAGCAATAATTTCTTGTGCAGCGTTAATAAATGCTGTTGAAATTGCAGGTAAAAAAATTGATCAGGTTAGAATAGTTGTAAATGGCGCAGGAGCATCTGCCATTTCTTGCTGCAAACTTTATGTCAGAGCAGGTGCGAAAAGAGAAAACATTTATATGTTTGATTCCAAAGGTTGTATTACTCAGGATAGGACAGACCTGAATAAATACAAAAAAGAATTTGCACAAAAGAAAGGTTTTCCTTCACTTCTTGATGCTTTTAAAGACGCTGATGTATTTGTCGGATTGTCTGTAGGCGGTGTTGTATCGAAAGACATGGTTAAAGTGATGGCGCCAAATCCGATAATCTTTGCAATGGCTAATCCGGATCCGGAAATAATGTATGATGAAGCGATATCAGTTCGTAAAGATCTCATAATGGCAACAGGCAGAAGTGATTTTCCAAACCAGGTAAATAATGTATTAGGATTTCCATTCATCTTCAGAGGTGCCCTTGATGTACGTGCATCTGCAATAAATGAAGAAATGAAAATGGCTGCAACAAAAGCACTTTCCGAACTCGCTAAAAAGAAAGTTCCGGAGATGGTTATCAGTGCTTATGGCGGCGAAGATTTTTCTTTCGGAAGGGAATACATAATTCCAAAGCCATTTGATCCAAGAGTATTGTGGCACGTTGCACCTGCAGTTGCAAAAGCTGCTATGGAAACCGGCGTTGCCAAAAATCCTATCACCGACTGGAATGCTTACGAAGAGGAACTAAAAGAAAGACTCGGTTTATCAAAAGAAATTATCCGTGTGATGATTCACAAAGCACAGAAAAATCCAAAGAAAGTTGTTTATCCCGAAGGTGAAGAAGAAAAAATCATTCGTGCCGCGCATGTTGTTTACCAGGATAATATTGCAAAACCAATACTACTTGGTAATGAAAAGAATATTAAAAACCAGATTAAAGAATTAGGTTATGATGAAAAGGAATTTGAAATAATTGATCCTCTTTCAAGTTCTAAACATGAAGAATATGCACAATCATTTTACAAGAAACGTCAGAGAAAAGGAGCCACACTCAGAGAATCAAGAATCCTGATGAGTAAACCTGTTTATTTTGGATCGATGATGATCGATTCAGGTGATACTGATTCTATGATAAGCGGATTAACTACTCATTATCCTAACACAATCAAACCAGCTTTACAATGTGTTGGGATTAAAGATGGATTTAAAGTGGTTGCCGGTTTATACATTGTTGTAACAAAGAAGCAGGTTTATTTCCTTGCAGATTGCACAGTTAATGTAAATCCAACTGCCGAGGTTCTTGCAGAGATTGCGATTTCAGCAGCGGATACTGTACAGGAATTTGATGTGATACCACGTATTGCAATGTTATCATTCAGCAATTTCGGAAGTGCGCCTTATCCTGAATCAATTAAAGTACGTGAAGCCACAAAGCTTGTTAAAAAATTAAGACCTTCACTTATTTGTGATGGTGAGATGCAGGCAGATACAGCAGTTGTACCGCAAATCATTGAAAATGAGTTTAGCTTTAGTGAAATCAAAGGCGGGGCAAACGTTCTGATTTTCCCTGATCTTGGCTCCGCAAATATTGCATATAAACTCCTTGCAAGAATTGGTGAAGCTACTGTAATAGGTCCTGTTTTGATGGGAATGAAAAAATCAGTTCACGTTCTTCAAAGAGGTGCAACTGTTGATGATATAATTAATATGACGGCGATTGCAGTTGTAGATGCCCAGAAAAGAAAATAGCCTTGTTGTCAAAGAGCCGGTTAATTAAACCGGCTCTTTTTTAAAATCTCTTAACGTGTATAAGTAAGTTCCAATCCTAAAAATTCTTTACCATCCATTTCCCAGTACATTTCCATAACCATTTTTTTCTGATCAATAACTTTAAAGACTTCTCTGAATGGTGAATCTTTTCCTGTCATTGGATCAACCATCATACCTTTAAATTCAATTGCATTGGCAGCTTCATTATATTTACCGGTTGCGTAAGCCAGACCAGTTCCCATATTATCAATCCAGGTATTAAAAAATTCTTTCTTTGCATTGTCAAATCCAGTTATACTTATTCCTTCAAATGGCATTCCCATCATAGTGCCGCTGAATGTTGATTGAAGATATCTTCCTCCAAGAATCATTTCTGCCTGACTTGTTCCATCGGATTCCATTGGTGCGGCAGAAGGATCCATCCACATTTTTGTGTGTACTTTCCATGATCCGACTCCTTCTGCAAGCATTTGATGAGCTTTACCCGGTGTCATATAATCCATCCAGGCTTTTTGCTCGGCAGTCATTTCCATTCCTTCCTGAGCCAAAAGATTTGAACCATTGATCAAAAAGAAAAATACCAATACAGGTAAAGCTTTCTTTACAAAATTCATTGTAGAACTCCTTTGTTTGTTTTTAGATTGTTAATGCGAAGATTTATTAGGATAAGTTCAAAAGAACCTTTGCCTGAAATATAGTTTTAGAAGTTTTTGAATCAAATCCGTTTATAAAAAATTTTACTATTTAATTCTGTAACTAAAACCACCTGAGACAATAAATGTCATCAGGTCGGTTGATTCAACCTGTAATAATACAAGATCATCTTTATTGACAAGCAAAAGATTGCCGGCAAAATTATATGATTGGGGCAAATAAACCGCCACTTTTCCTGATGAACCAATAGCTGACAAATCAGTTTCAGTTATAAACCCCGGTATCTGAATACTGCCGTCTTCCTTCAGATTCACCAGCACAGGCTGATTAAATTTTTTCTTGTCACCGACAAATGCTTCAGTTAAATCTCTAAGTGACGTATAAATGATTTTTATAAAAGGAAGTTTACTGAACATCGAATCAACAATCCTCACTATTCCTTTTGTAAATATATTTGAAGCAATAAATCCGACAAGAATTATTATTCCGACCGAAATAACAAAACCAAGTCCGGGATATTTCAGTTTGAATAATGAATCGACACTGATAAGCAGGTAGTAGAAAAAATAAATTGTAACGCCTGAGGGTATTATTAATAGAAGCCCCTCTAAAAAGTATCTTGTAATCTTTTTCATATTAGTTTGATAGTATTATGGATAAAAATAATTTTGACATTGGTTATATTGGTCATCAAAATAATAAAATTAAAATCTAAAAAAATATTCATATGATACAGGATTCATTAACACAGGAAGAAGTAAGAGTGATAGGCAGTCTTATCGAAAAAGAAAAAACAACCCCGGAATATTATCCAATGTCTGTTAATTCACTGATGAATGCCTGTAATCAGAAATCAAACAGATTTCCTGTTGTAAATTATAATGAGGAACTTGTTATAAAAACGATTGAATCGTTGAGAGAAAAAAAGTTTGTCGTAAAAAGAACAGGTGATGATATCCGAGTACCGAAATACAGACAGACATTAACAGAATATTATAATCTTACTGAACCCGAAGTAGCTGTAATGTGCGTTTTGTTTTTACGTGGTGCACAAACTCCTGGTGAAATAAAGACTCATTGCAGCAGAATTCATTCCTTTGAAAATCTTGAATCACTTGATCTGGTATTGAATCAACTGAAAAACAGGGAAGAACCTTTCATTCAAAAACAGTCAAGACAAACCGGAATGAAAGAATCGCGATACATCCATCTGTTTTCTTCAAGTGGTGATGTAGTTGAAAATAATAATGATTCAATTACAAAGAATCTGGATGAAAAATTATCAAGAATTGAAACCCTTGAAATCAGGGTGCAAAGCCTTGAAGTTAAATTGCGAGATCTTAAAACAATGATTGACTCACTTCTAAAATAATTTGACAAAATGAATCTTATAAAAATATTTTTTGCCGCATTAATTACTTTATCGAACATTCAGTTTGCACAGCAAAAAGTTACAGTGACTTTTAATGTGTATGCCTCAGGTTTAAATGATACAGATATAATATATATCTCAGGTAACCATGAACAACTTGGCAACTGGCAGCCGGGTAAAATACGTTTGACTGCGCAAAAGAATTCTGAATGGTCTTTAGCAACAGAATTCGTTAAAGGCACTGAATTGGAGTTTAAGTTTACTTTAGGCGATTGGAGCAGAGAAGCATTAAATGATGATGAATCAGTTCCTGCAAATAACAAATTATTTGTTTTGACAGATACAGTTTTGAACATTACAATTTCTAAATGGAGTAGTCCGGAAACAAAAAAAGTGACAGTGCAAATTACCGGCACTGTTGAATATCAAAGGCAGTTCAACAGTAACTTTGTAAAACCCAGGGATATTATTATCCTGCTTCCTGAAAATTATTATTTCACTGATCAACACTACCCGGTTTTATATATGCACGATGGGCAAAACATTTTTGATCCTTCAACATCAACATTTGGTTATGATTGGCAGGTCGATGAAACGGCTGACAGCCTTATCAGAGCAAAATGTATTGAGTCGATTATAATTGTTGGTATATATAACACTTCAGAAAGATCATCTGAATATGCACCAAACGATACAGGCAAAGCATATATGAAATTTATTGTGGAAGAATTGAAACCATTTATTGATGAACATTACAGAACTATTCCCGATAGAAATAACACTGCTGTGGCAGGTTCATCAATGGGAGGATTAATAAGTTTTATGCTTCTATGGGAATACCCGAATATTTTTTCAAAAGCAGCCTGCTTATCTCCGGCTTTTAAAATCGGCAGGTTTGATTATGTCAGCAATGTTGTGAACACAACGAATATTCCTGATGATATATTAGTTTACATCGATAATGGAGGTATTGAACTTGAAGCACTTCTTCAACCAGGTATTGATGAAATGATATCTGCTCTTGAAACAAACGGTTTTTTGAGGGAGAAAAACTTTTACTGGAAAAAATTTGAAACCGCATATCATAATGAACAGGCATGGGCTGATAGATTTTATTTACCACTAAAATTGTTTTTCGGAAGCGATAAGAGAGACTAATAACCCGGATCGAAAGTAACTACAAAAGATGAACCTTTGCCTTTTTCACTTGTAAAAGAAATTTCGGCATTGTTCAGTTCAACATATTTTTTTACGAGTGCAAGACCAAGTCCGTTTCCTTCAAACTTTCGGATATGACCCTGGTCTTCCTGTGAAAAAGTTTGAAAAAGATTTTTTTGATATTCAGCAGAAATCCCTATTCCTGTATCTTTCACCTCAACACAAATTTTCTTTTGCGGATTCCTGTAAACACTAACTTCAACCCTGCCTTTATGCGTGTATTTAAGAGCATTATCCACAAGATTCTGAAATATTTGTGTCACCGTATATCTGTCAGCAAGTACAGAAGCTTCTTTAATCTGACTGGTAAATAACATATCGATATTTTTTTCACTGGAAATAGATTTGAATTCATTTATCAATCTGAATAACTCTTTATTCAATTCAACTGGTTCGTATTCAGCCTTGTAACTTCCGCTTTGGATTGATGACATGTTAAGGATAAGATCTATTGTTCGGAGCAGCCGTTTACCCGCGCTGTTGATGGAAAGCATTAGGTTATCATCGCCTTCAGCAAGTGAGTTGCCAAGTTCTTCTTCAATTATTGAAGTGGAAGTTAAAATAACATTTAATGGTGTTCTGATCTCATGAGACATCTGAGCAAGAAAGGCTGTTTTTAATCTGTCTGATTCTTCAGCCCGTTCCTTTGCAGCAATTAATTCTCTTTGTGCTTTTTTCTGTTCTGTGATATCAATCGCCTGAAGAATGTAATTCAGAGGGTTGCCCTTTTCATCTTTTATAATAACCGATTCAACGATTGCATTAATTATCTTAGAGTCTTTTCTGATAAATCGTTTTTCGAAGTTTGCATCATTTATCGGTTGATTTGCCATCTGATAATATCTTGAAGATTCAAATCCCCAGTCCTCCTGGTGTGTAATTGATTCATAAGATTTATGTATCAGTTCTTCAGAAGAATACCCAACTGTATTGCAGAACGAATTATTTACATCAATGATGATATGTTTAGGAGAAAGGATAACCATTCCCACCGGCGCCATTTCAAACATCAGACGAAATCGTTCTTCACTTTTTCTTAATGCCGCTTCAGTAATTTTTCTCTGATTTATCTCGAGTGCTAATTCACGTATCCTGCCTCTGGATTTAGCCTGTTCTTCAATATTTACCTTTTCAATCCTGTGATAAGCTTTTTCTAATTTTTCGGCAAGTGAATTGAGATAATCAGCTAATGATGCAACCTCATCTTTTGTTCTTACCTGTATCCTTTGTTTGAGATCTCCTTCAGAAATAGTTCGTGCATGTGAAAGAAGACTTATAAATGGTTTCGTAATCCTGTTTGTTATAAAGATCACAATGAACATTCCGGCAATGAAGACTATTAAGCCGAGACCGGTAGTCGTCAACCGTGCTTTGAAGATTTCTTCATGATAATCAACAAGGCTATAACCGATATATAGTTTTCCAATTGTAAGATCACGGAATGGAACAGGAACAAGGATTTTGTATAAGGAATCAGAGTAGTTTATCTCGGATGCTGTTTTGGTTTTTATATAAAGATTTTGTTCTGCCTTATCAATATTGGAAGCACGAACCACAGCTCCCGAATCATTCAGCAGAACCAGATATGTAACTTCTTTAACAAGACGGGTACTTTCCAGAGCATCATTTAATCCGTTTTCGTCATTAAAATATAATGCCTGTCCAAAATTCCAGGCAGTAATTCTTGATATACTCTCAGACTTATTCTGAATAGCTTTTTTTATTTGTTCTTCAAACTTTAATGCAAAAAAAGTTGAGATGAATGCAGAGATGAGAGCAATTAATACAATACTAAGCGAGTTTAATTTTGTCCTTAAACCTATAACCCCCTTTATAGGATGTTGCCGCCGGAAAATTGCCATTTGTTCTGTTTTGGATTAAAGAACTACAAAATAATTCATTGTTTAGAATTGAACGATCGGTTACAAATATCATATAACCGAAAATGACCGACTTACTGAAAATCTCTGGCAAAATTTAGTTTTTATTTTATAAATAAAAAACTATCCCGCCTATATAAGTTTTGAAAGGTTAATAGATTAGGTTTAAATTGTTCTACTTACTGGCGGGTAATTTTTTTTCAAAATGCTGGTAGTCCTTTAATGAAGTCCAGTCTCCGCCCCAGTCCCAGCCAAGTTTCTTAAATTCAGTAACAATAAAGTGCTCTTTATAAATCGTACCCGGTTCATCTGGAACATACCTGGAACCCTTCGGTGAATATATTTCATTTTTTATATGAGGATTTTGTTTAGGGTTAATATCGATCGCCTGGCCATATGAGTGATTTGACATTCTGGTTGTGCCAGCAACAACCCTGTAATTAAATGCTGACGTGTTATTATCCATCATTGATTCATTATCCGACCAATTATACTTCACAATAGGAATTACTTTTTCAACAGGGAATTTTTCTTTTTTTATCAGCTCAAATATTTTTTTAAGATCAGTAACAAGTTTTTTATGAACTACTATTTGACCTTTGTGTAGTCTGTTATCGAAAGAATAATATTCCACATCTACAATTTCGAGTTGTGTTTTTATTTCATCGGGAAAAATGATTCCGCTGAGTGATTCTTCCAACGAATAATTGCAATCAACAATCGGCTTAATGTCTTCTGTCTGCATAAAAAGTATTATAATATTTAAGGAGAATAAAAAATTTAGTAGTAACACTCACACTCCTGATAAAATTTACTATCAATAACCCTTTGCAAGATATATGATAATAACTTCAAAATAAATATATTTGCGCCCTAATACTGAAAGGGATTTATGAAAATTTATTTGTTTGCATTTTTGTTATTAACATTGTTTATCGGCTGCAACAGCGAACCAGATATCTTAACAACTAAAAAAGGTATAAAGTATAAGGAAAATAAAGTAGGAACCGGAGAGGCTGTTAAAAAAGGAGATAGAGTAACAGTTCACTTTAAAGCCTGGGTTGTATCAGATTCATCGGATATATTCGGTGACTGGTCAAAAGACTCAACAAAATTATCACAGGTTGTTGGTGACTCCAGGATGAGCAACAGGCCGGCTATCTTTACTCTTGATTCAGTAAGTTTTGCACCGGGGATAGATGAAGTTATAATCGGAATGAAACCCGGCGGTATTAAGACAGTAATTCTTCCTCCGTTTAATGACCCAAATAATCCTATGGGATCACAACCATCATACAAACTTGTAATAGAACTTGTTGAGTTTAAAACAGTTACTCCTGTGAAAATGTGGGATATTGATACTACAAACACTACAACAAGTAATAGTGGATTGAAGTACATTCTAGTAAAAGAAGGTGAAGGAGAGAATGCAAAAGCAGGTGATATAGTAACTGTGCATTATTCAGGCTTCCTGGTTAACGGAAATAAATTTGATAGTTCTGTAGAAAATGAACAGCCATTAGAATTTAAACTTGGAGAAAAAAGAGTAATTCCTGGATGGGAGGAAGGAATTGCGATGATGAAAAAAGGCGGAAAAGCAAGATTGATTATTCCTCCCGTACTCGGATTTGGTGAATCAGATAGACCGGGCATTCCAGCAAATTCAACTTTAATTTTTGATGTCGAACTTGTTGATATCAAATAATTGACGTTTAATAAAACAGAAGATTTATTAAAACCGTAAGCCAATTCTTACGGTTTTTTTATAATCATTTCAAATAACTTTTTAACAAACCCAAAGCCTGGTGATAATAACTTCCGCCGAACAAATTCAGATGGTTCATCACGTGGTAAAGTTTATAGATGTTTTCACGATACAGATAATCTTCTGTCAGCGGGTAGTTTTCATTGTACGCAGTGTAGAATTCTGAAGAAAATCCGCCGAACAGTTTTGTCATTGCCAGATCAGCTTCCCGGTTTCCATAATAAACTGCAGGATCAATAAGACAGGCTGATCCTGTTTCATCAATCATAAAATTTCCTCCCCAAAGATCACCGTGAAGCAAAGATGGTTTTTCTATAACTCCACCCAGAATCGAGTTGATTCTTTTTTCAAGTTGAATAAAACAACTTCTTAATTCGCCATCAGCGTAACCTTTTTTTTCTGCTAGTTTCAGTTGAAACAATAGTCTTTTATCGAAATAAAAATTAACCCAATCGTTTTTTTGATTTTCATCCGGGATATTTCGCTGAATGGTAGAGCCGATAAAGTTATCCTCATAAAACCCGAATGAATCTGAAGTGGTTTTGTGCAGCTCCGCAAATTGATATCCAAACTCACCAAAAAAGTTTTTATGAGATTTACCCTGCCTGATAAACTCAGTTATTATAAAATTTTTTTCACTCATAATGACTTTTGGAATTTTAATGGAGCCAGATTTTTTCAGTTCTTCTAATCCATTAGCTTCTTTAATAAAGAAATTTTCGGGTACCTCTTTATTGAATTTTAGGAAAAAATTTTCACCGCTATCCGTAACAAGTTTATAAGCATCACTTATACAGCCGCCTGAAAGAGATTCTGAATTTGCAATTCTTAATCCAGTTTTATTTTCTATTACCCTGAATATTTCAAAAATGTTTTTCATTCTGAATAGTATTTAAAAGGTTATTGCAAGTGTCTTCCAACAAATCGAGTACGTGTTCAAATCCTGAAGGACCTCCATAATACGGATCAGGTATTTCGGTTACTGATTTGTCTGTGGCATAGTCTTTCATCTTTTTGATTTTATTGAGAAATATTCTTTTAACGTCGGTAGCAAGAACATCACTATAATTTGAATCATCCATTGTTATGATGTAATCAAACTTTTCAAAATCTTTTGATGGATTAAATTTTCTTGCAATATGAGTTATGTTATATCCACGTGCTGCCGCATGTGTTCTCATTCTTGCATCAGCTTTTTCACCTTCATGATAGCCTATAGTTCCGGCAGAATCTATTTCGAATTTATCAGCTAATCCTTTTTTACTAACAAAGTGTTTGAATACAGTTTCAGCTGAAGGCGATCGGCATATATTTCCCATACAAACGAACAGAACTTTTATTTTTTCCATAATTCTCCACTAAATAAAAATTTCAGTTCAAATATCTTTATTAAAGAACTAAAAAAAAATATTTCAGTCATCACAATTCTTTTATTGAGAAAAACATTTCTAAGTATATTGTACACTAAAAGAAATGTCATGTTCAGCATTGTAGCCATTTAATAGTGATTATCCGTCAATTTCATTAATTTTATGTGCATTAAATGGCACTATGTTTGTCAACTACGATTGAATAATCTGAGGTAATAATGAAAAAAATAATTGGTTTGATCGTCCTGCTTTTTTCCATAAATACTTTCGCACAGCATGGTGCGGCTGCAATTAAATTAGGTCATTTCAGTCCGTCAGCATCTGATGGTGGATTTATTGTTGGTTATGAAGGTTCACACTTTGTTGACAGCCGCTTACTCTTCGGTTGGAGCATTGACTGGTTCCATAAGAATTATGTGGATAAAAAACTTGTATCACAATTTAACCAGGCAGGAGTTGGCGGCACTTCAAATGAACTTCGTGCAAAAACAAACCTTCATGATTTTCCTTTAATGATAAATCTTACTGCAAGATTTCCTGTAGCTCAGCTAATTGATGTGTATGGAACAGGTGCAATAGGTGCTGAAATATTATTAATTAATTACAGAAATTATCAGAATCCGGACGAGGATGAATTTAAAGCCGCATTTGATTTTAACTGGAGATTAGGTGCAGGCTTGATTTATATAGTAGGAAAAAGATCAGAAGTATTTTTAGAACTTGGATTTCATTCTTCAAAACCAAGCTGGGAATATGAAGTAAATGATACTTTCGGTTCAAGAACATTTGAAAGAGAATATGATATGAGCGGACTGCTTGCAAGAGTGGGTTTCCGCTTTTATTATTGAAATGATTCAGATGATCCGGTTCGTTTGAGCCGGATCAATTTATAGTTTTTCCTGTCAGCGTTAGAACTAACTTTCGTGAACCTCCGTCAATCCGGTGTTCACATAAATAAATTCCCTGCCAGATTCCGAGATTTAATTTTCCCTTAGTTACAGGAATTGTCAGATCACATCCTGTTAATGTGGATTTAATATGTGCCGGCATATCATCCGAACCCTCAGAATCATGTTGAAAATACGGTTCATTTTCAGGTACTGCTTTATCAAAATAATTTTTCATATCACTGCGTACTGAAGGGTCTGCGTTTTCATTCAAAGTGAGTGACGCTGAAGTATGCTTAATTAAAATATGAAGTAATCCTGCTTCAATATTTTTTATTTCCGGAAGAGATGAGAGTATCTGATCTGTTATGAGATGAAATCCCTTATTTACGGCTTTTAATGTAATCTCTTTTTGAAAAAAGTCTGACATATTTTAATTCTGATATAAACAAAAAAGTCAGGTACTATTTAATACCTGACTTTAAAATTTTAATCATTCGTTATTTTATCGTGCACCAAGTTCAATTTTAAATTCAAGTTTTTGTTTATCTCTCAAAACAATTACATCTACGACATCACCGGGTACAAAATTTTGAAGAGCATATACATAATCATAAATATTAGTAATCTTTTTTCCGCCGAAACTTATCATGATGTCTCCGCCTTTAAGTCCTCCTTTTTGTGCCGGACTCCCTTCATTAACTCCTGATATTCTAAATCCTTCTTCATTGCTGGCATAATCGGGTATAGTACCAACATAAACTTTCCATCCACCCATCGTTCCGCCGTCTTTTCTTGGCACTAATACATAATCCGGTTTTTGTTCTGCGTTTACAATTTTTTCTGAAATACCGGAAACAAAGTTTATAACATTTTCAGTGCCTTCAATATTAATTTTATCAGCATCGTCTGATGGTCTGTGATAATCTGTATGGGTACCTGTAAAGAAAAACAGGACAGGAATTTCTTTTCCATAAAATGATGAATGATCACTTGGACCATAACCTTCATCATTAAATGCCAATTTAAAATTTTGAGTATTGCTGCTGTTCAGCAGTTCTTTGTATATACCTGATGTTCCAGTTCCATATACAACAAGTTGTTTATCATCATTTAATCTTCCAACCATATCAAGGTTTATCATAGTGACTATGCTTTTAGTTTCAACAGGAAGATTATTGACCATGTACGCTGAACCTAAAAGTCCAAGCTCTTCGCCGGAAAATGTAACAAAGATGATACTGCGTTTCAGATTGTTTTTCATAGAAACAAACTTTTCAGCAAGTTCAAGAACACCTGAAGTTCCGGATGCATTGTCATCTGCTCCATTATGGATTTGCGGTTCATCGCCTCTGTATAAAGAACCGGTTTCACCCATTCCAAGATGATCGAAATGTGCACCGATAACTACATACTCATTTTTTAAAACAGGATCACTTCCTTCGATATAACCAGCAACATTCCAACTTGTCTTTTTGATTTCATTGATTTCTGTAGTGAGTTCGACTTTACAATTTTTAAACAAAAATGAAGCAGGTTTTTTTGAATCTGTTATCTGCTTTTGATAGTCTTTAAAATTTAATTGGTTCTCTGAAAACAGTTTATCAACAAATTCTCTCTTAACATGAACAGCAGGGAAGTTTGTAATTGAACCGCCTCTGTCATAAGAAAATTTCATCAGAACATCCTGGTCATCTTTTGGAGCATAACCGTTGACAAATATAATTCCTGCAGCGCCTTTGTCTCTTGCTAATGTTGCTTTAAATCTGAATGACGCAAACTCATCAAACTTTGAATGTGGATTATCATATTCAGGTGAATATCTCATAACGACTACAATTTTATCTTTGACATCTATGCCTGCGTAATCATCATACTCAAGTTTAGGAGCAGAAATACCGTAACCGGCAAAAACCAGTTCAGCATTAACACTGGCTTTACCAGAGAATGGTGCTGTAATAAAATCTTCTTCAGGCTTAAGTTCATTTTCGGATTCAGATACGATTAATGAAATTGAATTATCACTTCCCATTTCAATCCCGGATATAAAAGGAAATTCCTGTAAAAAATCTCCGTTGAAAAATGGTTTTAATCCACTTGATTCGAAATCATTCCTGATATATTCAGCAGCAGTATAACAGGCATCAGTTCCGGTAAATCTTCCTTTGAGTTCATCGGAAGCTAAATATGTGATGTGGTTTTTAATTTCTGCAGATGTGATTGCGGGATTTTTATCTTTATCCCCGTTTTGAAATCCACAGGCAATAACAAACACTAACATCACAAAAAAGTATTTTCTCATTTTAGTTCCCTCTTTTTAATAAGCGAATAACTTGACTAGTCAATCCAGTCGGCGATAAAAATATTTGTATCACCTTCATTTTTACTAAATCGGTTTGAAGCAAAAATAAGTTTCTTTCCATCTTTTGTAAACATGGGGAAACCATCGAAAGATTCAAAGAAAGTAATTTGTTCAAGTCCTGTTCCATCGATGTTTACAGTATATAAATCAAAATCACGCCCGGATTTACTATTAACATTTGAAGAAAAAATAATTCGTTTCCCATCCGGGTGGAAGAAAGGAGCAAAACTTGCTTTACCAAAATTTGTAATTTGTTTCATGTCTGAGCCGTCAGAATTCATTACAAATATTTCAAGAGCCGTTGGTCTTACATATCCGTTTACGACAAGGTCGTTATAATCTTCAAGATCTTTTTCAGTTTTAGGTCTGCTTGCTCTAAATACTATTTTTTTCCCGTCCTGTGAAAAGAACGCCCCACCGTCATATCCCTTTTCAAAAGTAAGGCGGGTCTGATTAGAGCCGTCAATATCCATTACATACAATTCAGGATCACCATCTCTTGTTGAAGTGAAAATAATCTTATCTCCATTTGGTGATACAGTAGCCTCTGCATCGTATCCGGGAGTGTTGGTAATTCGCTGAATATCCTTTCCGTTTGCATCTGCAATGAAAATGTCGAAGGACTCATAAAGTTTCCATACATATCCTTTTGATCTGTCTGGCGGAGGAGGGCAGTCATCACTTTCCAGATGTGTTGACGCGTAAAGAATTTTATTGTCACCGGGCAGATAGTATGCGCAGGTTGTTCTTCCTTTTCCTGTGGATACAAGTTGTTTATCAGAACCATCGATATTCATAGTAAATATCTGATCACATTTCCATTCTCCGTGAGTTGACTGGAATATTAATTTCTGCTCGTCAAATGAAAGATATGCCTCTGCGTTTTCTCCCGCATCAGTTAACATTCTTATGTTCGAGATTTTTGATTCATCTGGCAGTTTGTATTTGTCAGGATTACTAATTGTCTCCTGGCTTAATCCCGAACAGGAAAATACTATAACAAGTAACATGCTTTTGATTATGGTTGTTGACTTCATATCACCTTAAGATTTGATTAATAAAACTATTAATATTATTAAAACTATTCCGGTACATGAACCAGAAAATATTCTTTAGCCAATTCTCCAATTGATTTAGCTTCTTTTAATGTCATGTGCATCTCATCCGGAGTATCATCATCATGACCAGCTTCAATTATGGCAAGATCTGAATTTTTTGCATGCTGAACTAATTCGTCGCAATAAGCAGTATCACCGCCATAACAAATTGTTGTACTTTTAAAATTAAATTTATATCCCAGCGCAGGTACCTGTCTTATACCGTTTCCTTTTGTTAAAAATTCCTTGTGTATGACCGGGAACGGTTCAACAGATACATTTTTTGTTCTAATCTTTTTGGGATTGTCTATTCTTTTCAATTGTATTTTATAACTCACAGTTTTAGAATAAACTTTCATAAAAGCATTGTAAATACTTTCGATCTCAATACAGCCTTTAGGATAATGAATTGAAATGGGAGATTTCTTTTTCATAACACGAAGGTATGTAAGAAGTGACCATACGCCGCCAACATGATCATGATGTCCATGAGTAACAAATATATCTGAAATATTTAAAATGCCGTTTGTCCCGATCTCTTTATTAAGATCGCGCAAAATTCCATCACCGGGATCCACAATAAAATGATTCTTATCACTTCGGATTAATATTCCTGTAGCTATGTTTGGAATGGAACAGAAAATTTTAATACTGAAGTTATTCTTCTGCCAGGTTAACGGGTATTTTTGATGAAGCATAATTATAACCTAAGATATATCTGTAGTGAGGTGCGGGACTATCTGTCTTTATAATGTTTACAGTTCTTAATATTCTTGCATCGTGCGAATATGTTAAATGAGTAACTTGAAAAAACAAATCCAAGATTACTGCTTATTTCTTCAGGTTTTTTTTTGATTTTGGGATCAGAAAACTCAACGATTCTTCCGCAATCCATACAAATAAGATGATCATGGTTTTGCCGCTTATAACTGCTTTCATAACGGGTCATATTATCCCCGAAATTTCTTTTACTAAGCAGATCACATTGAGTAAGCAGTTCAAGAGTTTTATAAACGGTTGCTCTTGATACTCTTGATTTCTGATTCTTCATTAATATATAAAGATCATCGGCACCAAAGTGACCTTCGAATTCAAGGGCAGCATCCATGACCTCAAACCGTTCAGGGGTTATACGATTTTTTTCGCTCTTTAAAAAATTCCTGAAAAGATCGGCAGCTTGTTGATTTTTCAATTTAATTCTTATTCGTTTCTTTGGTGATGAACAAAAATATCACAGCTTAAATTTAATAGCAATACGAGAACAAAGAACAATCATTGGTAGCATCAGTTAACACCTAATGCTCGTAATCCGTTTACAGTAACAAAAGTTAATAAATAAGCTATTCCGGTAAAGAGAACAACCTGTAGTATCGGAATCCGCCAACCGCCTGTTTCCTTTTTGGAAACAGCCACGGTCGATAGACACTGCATAGCAAAAATAAAAAAGACTATTAACCCGGTTATTGTTGCAGTAGTAAAAAGTTTCTGACCTGTATCTCCAATCTCAGATGTACGCATTGAGCTTAATATCGATTTCTGAATTGTGTCGTCATCACCAGTTACTTTAAAAATCAGTGCAAGTGAACTTACAAATACTTCGCGGGCTGCAAATGCAGAAATCAATGAAACACCAACCCTCCAGTCGAGCCCTAATGGAGTCATAACAGGCTGAATTATTTTACCCAGTTCACTAGCGTAGGAATTGGATAATCTCTCTGCATTTTGAACTTGAACTATTTCATCTTCTGATAAGCCTTTTGTATCAATTTCTGGATTTACATCAGGGAAATATGTCAGAAACCATAAAACTAAAGAAAATCCTAAGATAATCGGACCGGCCTTTTTTATATAAACCAAAGCGCTGTTAAAAGTGTTACTTATTACAACTGTTGATTTAGGTTTTCTGTAAGCAGGGAGTTCTAGAATAAAAGATGAATTGTCTTCTTCCCGGATAATGTTTTTTCTAAATCTGTTTACTATTGCTGCAATGACAACTGAACCGGTTATACTAAAAATATATATCACAGCAAGAAAAATTCCTCCGAGCCATAATTTATCCGGAGGAATCAGATATCCGATAAGCAGTGCGTAAACCGGCAGTCTTGCACTACAACTCATTAGTGGTAAAATAAAAATTGTTAAAAGTCGTTCTCTACGGTTTGGAATTGTTCGCGCAGCTAACATTGCCGGAATTGCACAAGCAAAACCTGAAAGCATAGGTACAAAAGATTTTCCGTTAAGCCCGATTTTTGAAAGTGGTTTGTCGATAAGCATTGCACCTCTTGCAAGGTAACCTGAATCTTCCAGTACTCCTAAGATCAGGAATAAAATTATTATCTGCGGTACAAAAACAAAAACAGAACCTGTTCCGCTGATTATACCATTTGCAATCAGATCACCTAACCAACCTGTACCAAATAAAAGAACGGCTTCGGATGAAAGAAATCCGAAAAACTCATCCACCAATTCCATTAGTGGCTGTGCGATCCAAAAAATTGATGTGAATGTTACAGACATTATTAAAAAGAAAGATAAAATTCCCCAAAATTTATGAAGCAGAATCCTGTCAATCTTGATTGTTGTTTCATCAATTTTGCAACTGTTATCTTTTATCAGTCTGTTGGTTAGTATTTGTAGTTCTTTATTTGCCGCATCAATATTAACTGATTGCTTTAAAACATCGAATGGTCTCAGAACATTTGATTCGATGATTTCAATACTTTTATAAAAGTCAAGCAGCTCATCTTTGTTTGTAAACCTCTTATAAACTGTCGGTTCATTTTTTCCCTGGGTTGTGATCAGGCTCAATCTTTTATTAACAGTGTCAATCAATGGTTGAAGCGTATCTTTATTCCTGCCATCAACAATAACAACATCACAGCCCATTTCTTTTGTTAACGCAGTTGGGTCTATTTTCAATCCTTTTTTAATCAGTATATCAGACATTGTTAATGCAATGACCACTGAGAAGTTTGATTCAATCAGTTGTTTGACTAAAAAGAGATGACGTGAAAGCTGACTTGAATCAACCGTAACAATCACAAGATCGGGTGAACCATAACCTGGAATAGAATAAAGTGCATCTACTGCTACTTTTTCATCGGGAGAATTGGGGATGAGGCTTATTATTCCGGGAGAGTCAATTATTTTTGCGTTAATGTTGTATCG
>JAEXTA010000036.1 GCA_023453665.1 Bacteroidota bacterium
CCCGTGAAGCTGCAATTATGGATCCTCAGCACAGGTTATTTCTTGAATGTGCATGGAATGCATTAGAGGATGCCGGTTATTGTCCGGATAATTACAAAGGGGCAATCGGAATTTTTGCCGGTTCAAGTTTAAATACTTACCTGATGTATAACGTTCTTAAAGATCGTGAAGCTACTGAAGAAATGGCAAATGCTTACCAGATTGCCGACTATACAACTTTGACTGGAAATGATAATGCATTCCTAACGACAAAAGTTGCATATAAACTTGGACTAAGGGGACCTGCAATAAATGTACAAACTGCTTGCTCTACATCATTGGTAGCTGTTGGACAGGCTTATCAGAGCTTAATCTCCGGTCAGAGCGACATGGTTTTGGCAGGCGGCGTATCAATTACATTCCCTCAAAAGCGTGGTTACTTTTTTGTTGATGGAAGCATTGGTTCAGTTGACGGTCATTGTAAAACATTTGATGCAGAAGCAACAGGAACAGTATTCAGTCATGGTGCTGGCATTGTTGTTATGAAAAGGCTCGATGATGCTATCGCGGATGGTGATTCAATTTACGGTGTAATAAAATCTGTTGCACTGAATAATGATGGTTCAGATAAAGCCGGTTATATGACGCCAAGTGTTGAAGGACAGTCCGAAGTTATTTTAAAAGCTCAGCAGCTTGCAGGTGTAGAAGCCAATACAATAAAATATGTTGAAACTCATGGTACGGGAACTCCCGTCGGTGATCCGATTGAAGTTGCTGGTCTTGAAAAAGCATTCCGTTTAACAACCGATGAAAAACAATTTTGCGGTATTGGTTCAGTAAAAAGTAATCTTGGTCATACTGATGCCGCCGCAGGCGTAACAGGATTAATAAAGACGGTTCTCTCTTTACACAATAGAGTAATTCCCCCTACTATTCATTATAAAAATCCAAACCCAAGAATTGATTTTGCTAATTCACCATTTTATGTGGTTGATAAACTTACTCCGCTGGATGGAATGCAAAGGCCATTGCGTGCCGCTGTAAGTGCATTCGGTGTTGGCGGTACTAATGCGCATGCTATTATTGAAGAGTTTCCATACATATCATTTTCATGTGAAGAGGACAGTGACAAACATCTTCTTGTTGTTTCTGCTAAGACAGAAACCGCATTAAAGAATAATATGGATGCTCTCAAAAGATACTTACAGGAAAACCCCGGTGAAGCGGTTAATGATATTGCATACACACTTCAAAAAGGACGGAAAGAATTTGAATGGCGGCAATTTTTTATTGCACAAAACAGTCCCCAGGCTTATAAAGAAATTTCTGAGGTAATTAATTCAGGAATGAATAAAGGCAAAGTAAACAGCAATGAAAAACCTCACCTGGTTTTTATGTTCCCTGGTCAGGGGGCCCAGTATGTTAATATGGGAAAAGGATTATATACGTCTGAAAAATTATTCAGAGATATAATTGATCAGTGTTCGGAAATATTAAAACCGCACTTGAATCTGGATATTCGTGAATTGCTTTTCCCAAAAAACAACAACGAAGATACAGCCAAAAAACTCGAACAAACTGTTTACACACAACCAGCACTTTTTATTATTGAATATGCAGTTGCAAAGTTATTATTGAGCAGGGGATTAAATCCCGCATCAATGATCGGACATAGTGTTGGCGAATATGTTGCTGCTTGTTTATCAAGTGTATTTACACTTGAAGATGCACTTTACATTCTTTCATTACGCGCAAGACTAATGCAGCAGCAGCAGCCCGGAAGTATGCTGTCCGTCAGGTTAAATGAAAATGAAATTAAAGAATACATAAATGAAGATATTTCTCTTGCAGCAATTAATTCTCCAAACCTTCTTGTACTTTCGGGTGAAACCGAAAAGATAAAACTGTTATCAGAAAAACTTTCTGCAAAAAATATTGAGAACAGGCTTCTCTTTACTTCGCATGCTTATCATTCAAAAATGATGGAGCCTGCTTTAAAACCTTTCATCGAAGGGTTCTCAAAAATTATATTAAATAAACCGGCGACGCCTTTCATTTCAAGTTTGAGCGGTACATGGATTACAGATGAACAGGCAACTGATCCTGCATACTGGGCAGGTCAATTAAGAAATGCCGTCCGTTTTTCTTATGGCATAAATGAACTTCAGAAGAAGAAAAATTTAGTTTTAATTGAACTTGGTCCTGGTCGCGCTTTATCAACACTTGCAAGCCAGCATAGAAATGAATCTGTGAATCAAAGTGTTATTACAACTCTCGTTCAGCCGAATGAAGACAGCGATGATTCAAAAAATCTATTAACTGCTGTCGGAAAGTTGTGGCTTGCAGGAATTAAAATAGATTGGGATACATTCTATAAAAACAAAAAACGCAGAAGATTACATTTGCCGGGTTATCAGTTCGATAGAAAAAGTTATTGGATTGAAGCACCTAAAAAATCTAATGGAAAACAAAATAACACAGTTGGCAGTAATGCCGCTAAAGTGAAAACAATAGTGAAAAAACCTAAAGTTAAAAAAGTGATGCAGGAAAATACTATGACAAGAAAAGAGTACATCGTTGGAATACTAAAAGATATTCTTGAAGAATTATCAGGAATAAAAAAGGAATCTTTAGTAGAAACTAAAACATTTCTTGAACTTGGTTTCGATTCACTATTCATGACCCAGGTAAGTCTTGCCTTCCAGAAAAAACTTGAAGTGAAAATAACTCTTAGGCAACTGATTGATACATCACCGACAATTTCTGCAATAGCTGAATATGTAGATAGTAAATTACCTGTGGGTAAATTGGAACCCCCAAAACAGGAAGTCGTCGTTGAAGAAGAAACTGAAGAGTATGTAGAAATGTATGATGATTCAGAATCATTTTCACAAACTGGTCAGGAATTCAGACTTAATGAAAACTCAAGTGCAATAGAGAGATTGGTCTATGAACAATTAGAGTTAATGAAAAAACAACTTGAAGTTTTGGGTGGAAAAACTGTTAAGAGTATTTCCTCAGTACAACAAAAATCAAAAACAATTTCAGAAGAAAAAGTATCAACTAAAACTTCAGAGAGTACACAATCCCCAGCTGCTGAGAAAAAAGTATTTGAAAGATTCGGACCATACAAACCAATCGAAACAAAAAAAGGTGAAGGACTTAATCCAAAACAACAAAAGTATCTTGATAAACTTATTGCTGAATACACAAAAAAAACAGCAACATCAAAAACTGTAACGCAGGAACATCGTTCTCACTATTCTGATCCTAGAACTGTTTCTGGTTTTCTTCCTATCTGGAAAGAAATGACTTACCAGGTAATTACAAAAAAATCTTACGGCTCCAAACTCTGGGATCTTGATGACAATGAATATGTAGATATGATCATGGGATTTGGTCAATACCTGTTTGGTCATAATCCGGATTTTATTCGAGAAGCAATTGAAGAACAATTAAAACTTGGTTTTGAAATTGGTCCACAATCTCCGATTGCTGGTGAGGTTGCAAAAATGATCTGTGAATTTACAAATATGGATCGTGCTGCATTTTGCGTTACAGGCTCGGAAGCCGTACTTGGTGCGATCAGAGCTGCAAGAACAGTAACAGGAAAAGATAAAATAGTTTTCTTTACCGGTGATTATCATGGAATAATAGATGAAGTTCTTGTTAAAACAACCGTTAACGGAGATGTGATAAGAACAAATCCTATCGCGCCCGGAATACCAAGAGAGAATGTTCAAAACTCAATTACACTTGACTACGGAACAGAAGAATCATTAAAGATAATTGAAAAACTTCTTCCTGAAATTGCAGCCGTTATGGTTGAACCAGTTCAGGCAAGACGACCCGATCTTCAACCGAAAGACTTTTTATTAAAACTCCGCAAGATGACCGAGGATGCAAATGTAGCTTTAATATTTGATGAAGTGATAACAGGTTTCAGAACCGCTCAGGGCGGTGCACAGGAATGGTTCGGTATAAAAGCAGATATTGGAACATTCGGTAAGGTACTTGGCGGCGGATTCCCGATAGGAATTATTGCGGGTAAAAAACTTTATATGGATGCATTCGACGGCGGTTACTGGCAGTATGGCGATGAATCAATTCCAGAAGCCGGTGTAACATTTTTTGCAGGAACATTTGCAAGACATCCTTTATCATTAACTGCTTGTTATGCAGTGCTGAAATATTTAAAAGAGAAAAAAGGTGAATTACAAAAAACACTCAGCAGTAAGGCCGCTGCGTTAGCATCTGAACTGAATGAATTTTTGGTAAGTAGAAATGTCCCGATAAAAATTTTGAATTTCAGTTCGGTCATTTATTACAGCTATCCTAAAGATTTGAACTATTTCAGTCTATTGTTTTATGTTCTGCGAAATAAGGGTGTTCATATCCTGGAAGGATTCCCGATGTTTATGTCGGAAGCTCATAGTGATGAAGACATAAGGTTAGTAATAAATGCTTTTAAAGAAACAATTATTGAATTACAGGAAGGCGGATTTTTCCCGGCTCCGCTTGGTGATGATCAGAAAGTAAAAGATTCTGATATTTCACTCCAACCGAATCAATTCAAATTAGCAGAAGCACAAAAAGAAATCTGGATTGCTTCATTAATGAGCGACAAAGCATCTATTGCTTTTAACGAATCATCGCACCTGATTTTAAAAGGAAAGTTAAACACACAGGCACTCGAAAAATCATTCAATAAATTGATTGAACGACACGATGCTTTAAGAACAACTTTTTCAAAAGATGGTAAGTATCAGACTGTTAATGATCGTTCTGATTTTAAATTAAAGTATTCGGACTATACTACTTTTAATGAATCTGAAAAACAGAAGGCTCTTGATGAAAGAATAACTGCTGAAACAACTACCTCCCTTGATTTGATAAATGGTCCATTGATGCGCGCAGAATTAATCAAATATGAAAATGAATTACATTATCTTATTATGACCGCACATCATATTATATGTGACGGATGGTCGTATGATGTAATGGTTCGCGATTTAAGCAGATTATATTCTGAAGAAGTTGAACAAAATTTTACAATCGCTGAAAAACCTATGCAGATGAAAGATTTTGTAAGTTATCTTGAGAATACAAAATCAACAGATGAATACAAAGAACAGGTTCAGTACTGGATGAATAATCTAAAACCACCTTTCGGTGAAACAGATCTTCCTGTAGACTTTGACAGACCGGATATGAGATCATTTAACGGCGGAAGAATATCCGGTGAAATAAAACATGAAGTTTTTGGCAAAGTAAAAGAGCTAAGTTACAAAACAGGGAACACACTGTTTGTAACCTTACTATCTGCATTCTCATTGTTATTAAACAAGCTAACACAGGAAGAAGATATAATCACGGGTATACCGGCTGCCGGTCAGCAGGTTGTCGGTGCTGATGATCTTGTAGGTCATTGTACAAACCTATTACCCATAAGAACAAAAGCCAACCCTGAATTGAAGTTTTCTGAATTATTGAAACTTGTAAAATCACAGGTGCTTGATGCTTATGACAATCAGCAGGTAACCTATGGGGATATTATCTCCATGCTGAAACTAAAACGAAGTGCCGGTAGAATTCCATTGCTATCAACAATGTTTAATATCGATCCGGCGATAATGGGATTAAAATTCTCAGGACTTGAAAGTTCATTACTCGTTAATCCAAGATCAGGGTACCAGTTTGAGCTTGGGTTTAACCTCGTAAACTTCGATGATTACTGTGAAGTTGAATGTGATTATAATACAGACTTATTTTCGTCTGCCACTATCATTAAGTTTATTAATTATTATAATTACATTTTAGAGCAGGTTATTGAGGATGTTAATAAACCATTAAAAGATATTCAGATTTTATCCTCTTCTGATATAGAAGACATAATGAATTTTTTAAACAAAGACTAATTGTTGCATGACTGTTTACAATCTTTTACTTGAACAGATACTCAAAAATCCGGATTCCACGGCGATAATTTTTGGGGAACAAAAATTAACCTATGGGCAACTGGACAAGGAAATAAATAAACTCACATCATATTTAGTTTCAACTGGTGTTAAGAGCGGAGATTTTGTAGGAGTATCACTTAACCGTTCCGTTGAAATGGTTACTACACTACTTAGCCTGATGAAAATCGGAGCGACTTATATTCCGCTCGATCCTGCATTCCCGCCCAACCGGCTTCGTTTTATAGTTGAAGATTCAAGATGTCCACATCTAATTACTGAAAATTCAATCAAAGATAGTTTTAGCTATTATAATGGAAATATAATAGACATTGAAAATTATAATTCTTACTTCGGTGTTAATGTTAGCTGCGATGATGTAAATCCTGATAATGTTGTATATATACTTTATACATCCGGTTCAACAGGGAAACCTAAAGGAGTACAGATAACTCATAAGAGTCTGGTTAATTTCCTGAAGTCAATGAAAAACACACCGGGACTAAATGAGAATGATTCTCTTCTCGCAATAACAACATTATCATTCGACATATCAGGACTTGAAATTTACCTTCCGCTTATTACAGGAGCTAAGTTAGTAATAGCATCAAAGGAAGAAACAGTTGATGGAAAGAAACTGCTTGAATTATTAAGAAAAGATATCACAGTCTTGCAAGCAACACCCTCAACATGGAAATTAATGCTTGACTCAGGCTGGAATGAAAAATTTAATCTTAAAGCTTTATGCGGCGGTGAAGCTCTTTCCCGCGATCTCGCAGATAAAATTCTTGAACGCGTTGATTCTCTTTGGAATATGTACGGACCAACCGAAACAACAATCTGGTCATCCTGTTCTAAAGTTGAAGTTGGCAACGGTATAATTCAACTTGGTCGACCGATAGCTAATACTCAATTTTATATTGTTGATAAGAATAACCAGTTCTGCGCTCCCGGGGTTCCAGGTGAACTTTTAATCGGCGGTGATGGATTATCAATCGGTTATCTGAACAGGGAAGAATTAACGAAAGAAAAATTTATTACCAATCCATTTGATAAAGAAAAAAAATCAATTGTTTACCGGACAGGTGATCTAGTTCGTATAACTCCTAAAAAGGAAATTGAATTTTTAGGACGTATAGATAACCAGGTAAAGATCCGTGGATTCAGAATTGAACTTGGTGAAATTGAAAATGCAATTCGTAAAAGTGAATTAATAAAAGATGCTGCTGTTATTGCAAAACAGTTTGATAACAATGATCATAAACTTGTTGCATTCTGTGTGCCTGAAGCAACTAAAATGGTAAGCAATGGAATTGAATTAAAGAATGAATACACCGCTAAGATAAAAAGTTTGATTAAAGAAAGTCTGCCTGATTATATGGTGCCGCCGTTTTTTAATTATGTTGAAAATTTTCCACTGACACCAAACGGAAAGATCGACAGAAAAGAGCTTGAAAAGATTAATTTCAACGGACATCATCACGAAAGAAAAATTATTGCTCCGAAAAATGATACTGAAGACAAATTAGTTCAGATATGGAAAAGGTTATTGTTAGTAGATGAAGTAAGCACAGATGATAATTTCTTTGAACTGGGCGGACATTCAATAGTTGCCGCACAAATGTTTACCGAACTGGAAAATGAAACGGGAATCAGGCTTCCGCTTGCACTGTTATTTAAACATCAGACGATCGCTGAAATTGTTTCATCAATTAATGGAAGTGAATGGAAACATACCTGGTCCCCGGTTGTTTTAATTAAACAGGGAAAAGGTAATTTACCATTATTCCTTATTCATGGCGCAGAAGGAAATATTCTTTTGTACAGGGATATTGCAAATCACTTAGCGCCTGAGTTTACAGTTTATGGAATACAGGCACGCGGGTTAAATGGTTCTCATTATACCCCCGGTAGTATTGAAGAAATGGCAATTGACTATATTGAAGCCATAAAAAAAGTTCAGCCGAACGGACCATATAATCTTGGCGGCTATTGCCTGGGTGGAACCATTGCATATGAAGTAGCTCAGCAATTATCAGTAAGAGGAGATGAAGTAAAAAATTTATTTCTGATTGAAACTTATAATGTATGTTTTGCAAACTACTCTCATTCATTTTCGGAAAAGACAAAAGAAAAGTTTGAGAATGTAAAATTTCATTATGATAATCTGATGTCCTTAAAAGGTTCTGAAAGAAAAACTTTTATTAAACAAAAAGCTGAAGTTGCAAAACGCAGATTGATGGCAAGAATTAATTCCGTTTCATCAAAGATAGGGTTGGGAGCGGACACTGATCCAGAAACATCGGCAGCAACCCTAACAATAAGAGAAGTAAATGATAAAGCTCAGGAAGAGTATGTTCCTGTTCCTTATAACGGAAAAACAATTTTGTTAAAACCAAAAGTAAGTTATTCATCAGAACCCGATCCAAGTTTCGGCTGGAACGAATTAGTTTCAGGTGAATTTAAAATTTATAATCTTGAACTTGCACCACGAGGTATGTTACTGGAACCATTTGTTTCAGAAACAGCATCGATTATTAAAAACGAACTGAAGAACATATAGTTCTTGTCGAAATTATTATTGGTCATTTTGTGTCATTGTAAATTATTAAGAAATCTGAAAAGCTTAATAATTTCATCTCTTTAATTAAATTAAATATCAATCAGTAAAATCTTAACTTTTTATGATGTGTGATTTTAGTATAGTTATCCCCACTTACAATGCTTCGAGTTTTATTGAAGAAACCATTAATTCAATTTTAAGCCAGGATTACAAAAGTTTTGAAGTGATTGTTATAGACGATGGTTCTACGGATGATACTTATGAAAAACTAAAAAAGTACAAAGATAAAATAATTCTGGAACAGCAGAACAACCTTGGTGATACAGAAGCAAGAAACAGGGGCATACAGCTTGCCAAAGGTAAATATGTTGTATCATTTGATCATGATGATATCCTGCTTCCTTTTGCATTAAAAGTATATGCATCGGTTATTAATAAATTTCATAATCCTCCAATCATCAACGCTACGCTTTACCCATTTAAAAAATTACTTGATGTCAATTCACCTGAATTTGAATATGAGAGTATTCAGTGCAGGAA
>JAEXTA010000066.1 GCA_023453665.1 Bacteroidota bacterium
CCGAAGAATATATGGGAGATGTAATGGGTGATATTTCAAGTCGCAGAGGAAAAATTTTAGGAATGGACAGCGATGGTCATTTTCAGATAATAAAAGCTAATGTACCTTTAGCAGAACTTTATAAATATTCTTCGCAGTTAAGAAGTTTAACTCAGGGAAGAGGCGCTCATAAACGTAAGTTTGCTTATTATGAAGAAGTACCAAAAGAAGTTGAACAAAAGATTACGGAAGAGTATAAAAAATCCAGGGAAGAAGGTCATTAAAATTGAGGCGGGTGATACCCGCCTTTTTTTATGAGGTATTATGGAAAAGTTATGGTCACCATGGCGTTCTCAATATATTGACTCATTCAACTCATCTGAAAAAAAAGATAGCTGCATATTCTGTGATATGGTTGATAAAAATGTCATTGATGAGAATAACCTGCTTATTAATAAAAGCAGGTTAACATTTACTGTTCTCAATTTGTATCCGTATAACAACGGTCATTTGATGGTTGTACCAAACAGGCATCTCGACTCAATGGAACAACTTACTGCTGATGAGAACAGTGAAATTATGTTCCAGCTTCAATTAGCACAAAAAGCACTAAAACAAATTTATAACCCGGATGGTTTTAACCTTGGCGCAAACTTAGGCAGGGTAAGCGGTGCCGGTATTGCAGATCATATTCATTTTCATCTTGTACCAAGATGGAATGGCGACACGAATTTTATGCCGGTACTTGGCGAGGTAAAAGTAATTTCACAGGACCTGCTGGTTACTAAACAAAAATTAGTTGAAGCTTATAAGTTGTTGCAAAAATAATTTAAGTTCACATTTTGTTTACTGTACTTTACCTTGCATTTCACAACTCACTGCACTATTATTTAAGAAAGCTCATTTGAACTCAACCCTAGTGAACACTAAAAGTTTGAATGAACTCATCGACTTTGTAACTAATGAACAGAATAATTTTTTATGAAAAATATAATAATATTCTTTACGGCAATTATTTTACTGGAAGGCTGCAGCAGCGCTCCTACAACGAAAAAAGAAGAAACAACAGTTAAAAATAAAACCAAAGAGAATATCTCAGGTATTGAGTTAAAAAATCCTGAGATAGAAGAAAGAGAATTCATCAGATCAAATAAAATAAAATCTGTTGATAAAATTCAATTCATGTTTGATGATGATAAGCCAGGCAGCCCGGATAAATTGTCTTCAATTCAGTACGATACTGATGGAAAGCTTATAGAAACTTTAAACTATGCTGAAGAAGGCACAGTCGATAATATCTTTAATTATACTTATGACAATACGAATACGAGGATAGAATCCAAACGATTTGATCCTCAAAACAGATTGCAGAAAATTTATAAATATGAATACGATAAAAAAGGATTTAAGAAAAAAGTCAGCCGTACTAATGTCTCAGGTGAAATTGAAAAATATTATACTTATGAATATGACAGCGCCGGTAACCTAATAGAAGAGAAGTGGTATGGTGTTAACGGAGAAGAAGAATACTTAATAAAATATAAATACGACTCTCAGCGTAAAAAGATAAAGGCAGAAAGTTTTATGAATGGAAATGATCCTGACGCAAGTTATACTTTTAAATATGATTCAAAAGGTAACCTGGTCGAGGAAATAAAATATGATTCTTCCGGAGATAGAATAAGTTTGATCCAGTACGTATATAAATTTTTTGAAGATTAAACAGCAGCAAACCCAATTGCATCAGAACTCCAGGTAACAGAGGTATGAAGTGCAGTAACAATTTCTTCAGGTGAATTAATAACCCGCCACATATCGCTATGCTGTTCATCCATAAATTTTTCTTTTATAGATAGATCAAGAAGTTTTATCAGCGGTTCATAATAGTTCTCAGTATTCAGAATTATAATGGGCTTTAGATACATCCCAAGACGTTTAAGACTTATTGTTTCAAAAAGTTCTTCAAGAGTTCCGGAACCGCCGGGTAAAACCAGAACAGCATCAGATTCTTCCAGCATTCTTGATTTTCTTTCTGCCATTGTTTCAACTACAATCATATTGGTTACACTATGATGTGCCCATTCAAGATCAATCATAAATTTGGGAATTATACCAGTCACCTTTGCACCGTTGGCTAATGCCCCGTTTGCTACAGCTCCCATCGATCCTTTACCGCCTCCGCCATATACGATTTCGTATCCTTCTTTTGCCAGTAATTCGCCGCATTTAAAAGCACTGTCCAAATAAACCTCCTTTATCCTGCTGCTTGATGCACAGAAGACGCATACGGATTTTATACTCATTTATTTCCTCTGATTATGGTTGATTGGTTGACAGGTAATGAACTTATTTACTAAATTTTTTTATCAGGGCTTCTTTAACAACAGGCGGAACAAAATCACTTACATCACTTTTAAGGCTTGCAAGGTTTCGTATGATTGATGAATTGAGATATGTATATTTTTCATGAGGCATTAAGAATACAGTAGTAATATCTTCAGCAAGTTTTCTGTTCATCAGAGCCATCTGAAATTCATACTCAAAATCACTTACTGCCCGCAAGCCTCTTATAATTCCGGTAGCACCAACATTATGTGCGTGATCAACAACAAGTCCATCAAAAGAATCTACAGATATATTTTTATAATCTTTCAGGCTTTCTTTTAACAATTCAACTCGTTCTTCGACTGAAAATAAAGGTGTTTTAGAGGGATTGATCGCAACTGTTACAACTATTGAATCGAACAGATCCTGAGCACGTTTAATAATATCGATATGCCCGAATGTAACGGGGTCAAATGTTCCGGGGTAAATTACTTTTTTCATAAAGTAAAACTAAAAAAAAGAACCGGTAAAAGAAATTACCGGTTCCTGAAAAACTTTAACGGGCTGCAATGCCTGTTGCGTAACTTCCGGAATCAAGAATTCGTACAATTTCCCGGGTTTGTGTATCATAAACACATAACAATGCAGAACGTGTCTGTCCGGGCAACCTATAACCGGGCTTAAAATCGTCAGTATCATTCGCACAGGTAACATATAAATATCTCCCATCGGGCGATAAATCTGCACCATATAAATGATGGAAATATGGGCTTTCAAACTCATTAGTTATTGACCAAATATTACCGGTCTTAGTGATCTCAGTGATAACCGGATGATGATGTGACACTGTATAAATTCTATTTCCATCTGATGAAACTGCTGACTGCATCGGGTGATTTTGTATGGTGATTTCCTGAACTATGGTTTTTGTTTGGGTATCAACTACTAACATCTTACTTGATTTACGGCAATTGATATAAAGATAGTTATTATCAGGAGATAAATATATGTGCATTGGTTCATGAATCAGTACACTGCCTGATGCAAGTACTATGTCATCTATATGGTCGCCGGTAGATGTATTCATAATTGAAATACGGTCTTTCGTAAGATTTGCAGCATATAAAATTGTCCCATCATTAGATAGTGCAATAGCGTGCGGAAGTCCGAAAACAGGGAGTATAATGTCGTTTTCACGTGTCATTGTTTCAGTATCAACAACATAAATAACATTATATTCACCGGTTGCTGTTGATGATTTAGAAACATAAGCTTTCTTTCCGTCCGGACTGATGTTAATCATACCGGGGACTTCTAACCCATCAACAGAACCAACTAAAACCAAAGTATTCAAATTATATTTTAGAAGACGACCTGTTGTTATAAGTGTAACGTATAAGTATCCGTTTTTTATCTGAATATTGTGAGGCTGATCGGGAACTGATTTGACAAAATCAACATCAATAATTCCAGAAACTGCTTTATGTTCAGCATCCACAACATATACTTCATCACTGCCTTGCGCACACAGGTAAATTTTTTCATCAGAATGTTTATAAGGAATTTCCCCTGTATTACTCTTTGCGCCGTTGTTAATCCAGGCTTTAATAACATCTATTTGTGATTGCGGTATTCGTTGTCTTCCATAAGGCATTGCTAATGTATGATTTTCAACATTACCGGTTAACAATCTGTACAACAAACTTTTTTCTGCATTGAAGGGAACGACAACACCACCTCCATAAGGAGTATTACCATGTGCCGGGTTTGTAACTTTATGGTGATGTGTGGAGTCACTCATAGCTCTTCCAAAAGAGCCATGCACTAAACCTTCCCATGATTCAAGTGATAATGCATGTTGCGGTTCAGTTCCACCGTGGCATCCAGATTCAGCACAATTTGATGCAAAAATTTCTGCAACCGCATATGATTCAAAACCGTTATTAGTTTTGTCGACCGGTGTTGTCATAACTATATTTTCACTATCGGTGCATGCAGCAAAAAAAATAGCGGATATAGAAACAAGGATAATCAGGAAATAGTTCTTCATCGTATTCCTTATTTAAGAAGAGTCATTTTTATAGTCTTTACATTTGAACCGGATTTCAATTGTGCAAAGTATAATCCCGACGGAAGGTTCTCTGCATTAAAAGTAAAATCATAATTTCCACGGGTAAGATATTCGTTTACTATCTCAGAAACTTTTTCACCAAGTGCATTATAAACCGATAGATTAGTTAAGTCATCATTCAGCAATGTAAAATTTATTTTTGTTGAAGGATTAAAAGGATTAGGATAATTCTGACTTAGTTCAAAATTATTTAAAGGATAAAATTCAACTTCAACACTATTTGAATAGTGCTGTGAGCCATCAAAATCAATCTGAGCCAATCGATAATATGATATACCTTCAAACGGTTTTAAATCTGTATATGAATACGAATTTTTTTCTGAAGTAGTTCCATTACCCTGAACAAATCCGATTTTAGTCCAGTTGTTATTATCAAATGATCTCTGTAACTCAAAACCCTGGTTGTTAAGTTCAGTTACAGTTGACCAATGAAGTGTAACATTCAATGGATTAACAGCAGCTGAAAATGATGACAACTCAACCGGAGTCGTTCCATCAAGTGTAAAATCAAAAACCCATAACCCCGTTTGAATATCGGAAATTAAAATGTTTCCTGAGGGTAAATACGGATAACAGCCCCACGCTCCATTATATGTGCCTGTATTGCTTGGGTAGGTATCATAATTACCAACAAGTTGCGGAGAAGCCGGATCGGAAATATCCAATACAACATAACCGTGTTTATAGTATGAGATGTGTGCAAAGTTTCCCTTTACAAACAGGTTATGTACCGGATCATCGGATTGAGGAGTCGGGTTCGTCATCTGCCATTGGTTTACAACTAAATCCCATGAAGATCTGTCCTGAATATCCCAAACAGTTATATCACGTGCATCAAATTCTTCGCATCCTATAAAATACCTTTTGTCTTCAGTCATCCATCCGCTGTGGGAATAAATACCGGGAAGCATAGAACTTTGTGAAATTAACTGAGGGTTACTTTTGTTTGTTACATTTACAAGAGCGTACCTCTGTGAACTACCTGCACAAATAACTACTGTGTCATCCCATACATAAACATCATGAACATAACCGCTGCCGCCGTAATACGAAGACTGAACAGGTGCAGTTGGATTTGCAAGATTAAGTATATGCATACCGCCTGAAGTCGTTCCAATTACATAAGCATAACCATTATCTATATAAAGATTATGTGCACTTGTAAATGTTGCATTGTATGTATGAACCAATGTTGCTGTATTCGGCAACTGCGATAAATCAATTACCTGCATACCTTCACCCGAACCTGATCCTTCAGTAGTTACATAAGCATAGTGTGAATGTGTTTTTATATCACGCCAAACCGAGTTTGGTCCTGGTATAAATGCAACCTGCACAGGGTTCGATGGATTTGCCAGGCTTACTATCGATGTTCCGCTTCTTACACCTAGAAGTGCATATTCAGTTCCCGATGGATCAACGTAACCCCAAATGTCATTATAACCTACAGCGGGGTACTGGTTTAGATTACTGACTAAATCAACATTTAGTTGAGCGTAATTAACAGTTGTTATTGCGAAAATAATTAACAGAATAGACCTGTACATACTACCTCTCTTTAATTTTAGAGAACTGAATTATTTTATTAATGCCATTTTAATGGTCTGATGAGAATGACCGTATTGTAAGTGTGCAATATAAAAACCTGAAGGTAAATCTCCAGCATCAAAATTAATGCTGTGGATTCCGGGATTTTTAGGTTCATCAATTAAATTTGAGACAAGTTCACCAAGTGAATTGAACACTGTCAGTTTTATATGTGTTTCAAAAGGTACTTTAAATTCAATTGTTGTTGAAGGATTAAATGGATTTGGGAAGTTCTGATTTAACTGAAATGACTGAACGGAATTAAAATCTAATTCAGTTGCAGCAACAATTTTTTCTGTCCCATCAAAATCTACCTGTACAAGCCGGTAGTATGATTTACTAAAAGTTGGTATGTCATCAGTAAACGAATAATGTTTTATTCCACCTGAAGTTCCGTTTCCTTCAACAAAGCCTATATTGTTCCATAAAGTTTTTTCTGAAGCTCTTTCAATTCTGAATCCATAATTATTTACTTCACTTGCAGTGATCCAATTAAGAATCACCTTTTTTCCATCAACATTTGCACTGAATGATGTAAGTTCAACAGGTGTAGGATCATCAAGCAAAAAATCAATAATGTATAAACCTGTACTCATATCCGAGACTATTATATTTCCTGACGGCAGATAAGGATAAACACCCCACGCCCCATTGTATGTGCCGCCAGTTCCGGGATAAGTGTCATACTCACCAACTTTGACAGGATTTTCAGGATCAGTAAGATCAAGAACTACATATCCATCTGTGTAATACGAAATGTGTGCAAAATTTCCTTTGACAAATACATTATGCACAAAACTATTCCCGGGATTCTGCCATTCTGATACGACAAGGTCCCAGCTTGTTCTGTCCTGAAGATCCCATATAGTGATATCTCTTTCATTATATTCTTCGCATGCTATAAAGTAGCGTCTATCATCTGTTATCCATCCGCTGTGTGCATAAATACCGGGTAAGTGGACACTTGAACTAATAAGCAAGGGCATACTTTTATTTGTGATATCAATGAGTCCGTATTTTGATTCAGCGGCTGCAAAAACTGTATCGTCCCAGACATAAACGTCGTGGATGTAATTCAAATCCGTAAATGTTGCAGTCTGAACAGGGTTAACGGGATTTGATAAATCAAGTATATGCATCCCCCCGCTGAAGTTATTTGTTCCGATAACAAATGCGTAGCCATTATCTATAAATATATTATGGGCACGTGTGAAATATGTATCAATCGTATTAACAAGTATTGCTGTATCAGGTAATGTTGAAAGATCAATTATCTGCAAACCTCTTCCAGTACCTGTTCCTTCTGTTATAACATAAGCATAATGACTATGCGTTTTGATATCACGCCAGTGATAGGGCGGGGCGGAAGGACCCGGAATGAACGCAGCCAGAACAGGTGAACCCGGATTTGTTACATCAATAATAGACGTTCCATCAGTAACTCCGATAAGTGCATACTCTCTTCCTTCAGCAGCATATCCCCATATATCTGTATAGACTTTTGTGGGGTGCGGATCAAGATGTCCAAGCAGCATTGTATTTTGCTGAGCCAGGGGCACCGATATTAAACTGAAAAAAAGTAAAATAATAAAATTGCATCTTTTCATTGAATAACTCCGGGGGATTATTTTAATAATAGAAGTTTATGAGTTGTGATCATTCCTTTATATATCCCTAACATATAATAAATCCCCGATGCTACTTCTTTACTTTGTGAGTTCATTCCGTTCCAAATGAATGAATGAATACCTTTATCCAGGTATGAATTATTAATGGTGATAATCTCTTCACCTAATATATTTACTATCATCAGCTTAGTGTCATTTCCTTCAGGAATAATGACATCAATTTTTGTTTCTAAATTAAATGGATTTGGGTAGTTACTGATTATTATTTCTTTGGATGAAGGAATAATGTTATCATCATTCACTTCAGATATTAACGTGTTGGTATAAAAATATAAACCTCCTTTTACATTTCCTACAAATAAATCGAGGTCAGTATCTCCGTCGATATCTACAAAACAAGGTGCAGTTTCTGAACCAAGATCAGTTTCGATAAAATTTTCTGTCTGAAGATTCCATTCAGGTAATTGATTCGAACCGTCATTCCTGTAATATCTCAAATCACCATCCCGGTTTCCGGTAAATAGATCGTAGTCACCATCAATATCAAAGTCTATTAAATAAGGTGTGCTGTTATCACCAACATCTATGTTGGCAAAATAATCAGGGATCAGTTGAAAGAGGTGGGAATTGACATCACCTGAATTTCTGTAATATGAAATTAACCCGTTAAACCTGCCAACGACAAGATCAAAGTCACCGTCATCATCAACGTCAATCAGTGCAGGTCTTGCATAAACACCAATATCAATTGTTCCTCCTGCATCATTCTGAAGTAACGAATCAAACACATAATTTGGTGAAGTGTTTGAACCTGTATTCCGGTACAAAGAAATTGTTCCGTTAAAATTTCCTATCAACAAATCCGCATCCCCATCACCATCAATATCTCCGAATGCGGGTGCAAGCGACAATTCACCTTGAATATCAAAGTAAGAACTGTCTCTGAGCATAAACTCAGGTAATGATTGTGTGCCGATGTTTTCAAAAAAGAAGACAGAACCGTTAGGATTACTTGCACTTCCGATAAATAAATCCTTATCTCCGTCATCGTCAATATCGAAATAAACCGGAACGCTTTGATTACCAACATCCAGAGTTTTAATAAAATTTTCTGTCACTTTTGAAAAGTCCGGATTTGAAGCGGTTCCGTTATTTTTATAATAAATTAAAGATTGGGGGACAGTCGGATCATAAAGCACAGATACAAACAGATCAAGATCGTTATCATCATCAATATCAACAAACCTGGGCATATTAAATCCGCTTGTTATCAGGCTGTCTGCATTTGGCGGGTATCTTAATAGATCAACTGTTAAGTCAGGAACTTGTTGTGTGCCAATATTTTTTAAGAAATACAGGCTTTGACTGAAGAAATCTCCCCAGAATAAATCAAGATCACCATCATTATCTATATCAGCAAAATCAAGCGAACTTGCACCGTGCAGATTATCTCCGGCACTGGTAGATATTATGAGAATATCCTGCCAGAAAGTTGTAATGAATTTAAAGTTAAAAAAGTTTGAGTTTCCGATATTCTCGTAATACGTAAGTGTACCCGCTGAATTACCTGAAACAAAATCAAAGTCACCATCTCCATCTACATCTTCAAAAAGCGGATTACATCCGAACTCGCTGAACATGAAATCATTATCGCTGTCACGCAGAGTATCTTCTTCAGGAACAAAAGAAGGAAAACCGATTGATCCGGCATTCCTGTAAAATGAAATATAATTAGCAGAACCAGATGTAAATAAGTCCGGGTCGCCATCATTATCGATGTCAACAAAATAGAACCAGCCGTTAATGGATACCCCGGAAATAGTATCAAGCGAATATTCGAATTCAGGATTAAATCTGTCACCTGTATTTTTATACCAGCCGAAAGTTCCATCACTATCGAGATATACTAAATCATTATCGTTATCAGCATCTATATCAATGAAGAAAAATTCAGGGTTATTCATTCCGCCAGAGAATGTATTTTTAATCGGTCCGGAATCATCAGAGAAGGGGATAGAAGTAAGTTCTCTTTTAAAATTTTGGGCGCACAAATCCTGCACTGTTATAATAAAGATAATCAGTACTGATAGTAGAATTATTCTGTAATCTGATAAAGGCAAGCATCACCAACTATTTTGAACGGTTCTGTTTTAAATTGCTGTATATCTTTTTCTCTGGTTTGTATTGATCTTTCAATTACCATCAATCCTTCTTCGTCAAGGTATTTATTCATTAAAACAGATTCAACAGCTTTGTAAATATCTTCTTTGAAGAATGGCGGATCAGCAAGTATAAGATTATATTTTTGTGCAGCGGGTTGTTTTAAGAATGTTGTTACTTCCATATTGAATACTCTGGCTGAAGAAGTAATATCAAGTGAAGCAATATTCTCAATAAGATTGTTATAAATAAATTTATCTCTTTCAACAAAATGAACTTCTGAAGCACCCCGGCTTATACATTCCAAACCAATAGAACCTGAACCAGAATACAGATCAAGTACTTTTATCCCCTCAAAATCTATTCTGTTATTTAAAAGATTAAATAATGTTTCTCTTACCCGGTCAGTCATAGGTCTTATTTTATCTGACTGCGGAACTTTTATAAAGCGACCTTTAAATTCACCGGAGATGATTCTCATTCGCATATAAAAAAAAATATTAAGTTAAAAAGGTATCAGGCTGTTCTGTAAGCTATTCCAGCCGCGGATGCAAAAGAATTAAATCTTTCACTTTGAAAATTAAATCCTGAGGAATTATTCTCAATGCGAAAATTTATAAACGGGTTTAATTTTATCAGTTTAATATTTATTGCAGTTGATAGTGATGCAACAAAACCGTCGGTAACATCATCACCAAATACAAAAACATTCCCGATGTCACCGGCACTTATTTTAAGTAATTTATTTTGGGAAACGTCATTCTTTATAATTTCACTTACCTGGCTGATCGAATCAAATCGTAATACTCGGAACGAAAGTAAGTTCCCGTTATATGTGTACATCACCGAAAGGTTTGAGTTGGAAATAAATAAGCTTAGTTGTATTGAATCACTTTCAGGTGTAACCGGCGGTATTGTTCGTTCACAGGCAAAATGTATGTTATCAATGAATCTGAGTTTTAGTTTATTTATTTCACAAAATGAATTAACAATTCCGATGTATTTTCTGTTTATGGCAGAGACAATTGCAGTGGGTTGATCACAAAAACTGTTAACCGGAATTTCAATAAACCGGAATACCATCTCATCAGGATTAATGAATGGATATGCTGTAGTTAATTCCCATTTTAACTGATCAGTCATTTCACTGTGTAAAAGAGAATTGTCAACAGGTGTTTGTAAAAAATAAAATAAGTCGAGCGGGAGGCTGAAGGAAACGGATTTACTCTTTAAAGGTTTACGGATCAGGATTTCATTAAAAGCGCCCTGCAAAAGGGCGCTTAATTTTGTTGTTTTTTCGTTTTGAAAGTTCAGTGGTTCTGTATAATAAGCTTCATCAAAATTTGATATCGAACTGTGATCATCATTCAAACTTATTTCAACAAGTTGTAACCTTGTTGCTGAAACAGATATACCGGCCTGATTTTCAAATACATTCATCCTTATTGATTAATCCCAGGATGCAGTGTTCTTTTTAGCTGTGTTATTCAGGTCACCAACTGTGCCATAACCATCCGGATCTTCAATATAGTATGTTGATCCGATGACAATAGATGAATCAACTCTTAGAACTTTTCCGCTTGGTGTTACAACTGTGTCAACATCCGTACTTGTATCAACCTGGACAATATAAAATTTGCCTGATTTGGGAGTTCTTATAATGCTGTCAACATTGAAAGCAAGTTTAGCAAAGTTTTTATCAAGAAGAGGTTTAAATGGATCAGAAGAACGAAGATAGATCGAATCACCGCCGATACGAACTGAATCTACAGCTTTTCTTATACTATCTACAGTTGGATCAAATTTTACAAAAGCTACAAGACTGTCAAGATTATCTGTGAACGTACCATATTTTTTCTGCCATAAAATCTCAGCTTCAATAAGATTTTTCATTCTTAATCTTGATTCGGTCTTATTATATTTTTCTTCAACAACAATTTCTTTAGGGTCAAGTATTGCAACTTTAACTAAAAGAACAATTAAAACTACTATTACAGTATATAAACCCGCATGAATATACCAGGGTTCGGTTTTAGAAGTCATCTTTCCTCCGGAGCGATAAAAAATTTTTTAGTGTTCAACGAAAATAAACTTTTTAATTTTATTAAACTTAGAATTACCGATTCCTTTTACGTCGAGAAGTTCATTGATGTTCCTGAACTTTCCCCTTTGTTCCCTCAGTTCCAAGATATTTTTTGCTGTTTTTTCACCAATTCCGGGAAGTGTTTTCAACATTTCCATATCAGCTTTATTAATATCTATACTTCTCTCTTCGGGAAGTATTTTCGGCTCAGTTTTTTCAAAATTTCTTGCGTTAAAATCCAAAACTTCTTGCTTATAGTCAACATCATTATTTGCAATTTCTTTGCCCGATTGTATTGAATCACGTTGAGCATACGTGTTGAAAAGACTATCCTGATACGAATAATCAAAGTTCTTATATTCGCTGACAGAGTTGCTGTCAGAAATAAACTTTAAAGTCATTCCTGAAAAAAGGGTGGCGATGACAAACACTATTACCCTTAACTCAGTTAAAGTAATATTCAGCTTACGGCTAAGCTTATTAAACATATTTTTTATTGTTGATTAAACCGGAATGTACTTAATGGATCAGTAGCAGCCTGCTGATCCACTTAACTCTGTTCTGACTATAAACCGAATCTCTTGAAGAATTTTTTATCATCACTATCAGCAGCAAGTTTAAAATTAGGGGAAGAGGCAAGCTGCTTAAGTAATTCTTTTTCTTTCGAACTTATCTTTTTAGGGACACTGATATTTATCCGCACTATCTGGTCACCATTGCCTGACTGGTTAAGATGTTTAATTCCTTTGTCTCTCATCTTAAGAAGTTTTCCCGGTTGTGTACCTGCATCTATCTTCAACCTTGCTTTGCCGGTAAGCGTGGGCACATCAACTTCAGCACCAAGAACTGCATCAGGGTATGTAATGAACAGATCATAAACAATATCATCACCTTCACGAACAAAGTATTCGTGAGGTGTTTCCTGGAAAATAACAATAATATCTCCCGGGCTTCCGCCTCTTTTACCAACATTACCTTCACCGCGCATGGTCATATAACTTCCTTCGTGAACACCACCGGGTACATCTATTTTAATGGTAACTTCATCCTGAACTCTTCCGTCACCCGAACATTTTTTGCATGGGGTGTCAACTACAGTACCTTCACCGTTACAGTTATTACAGGTTGTTATGTTGACAAACTGTCCGAACACAGATCGTGATACCTGTTTTATTTCACCCGTTCCCTGGCAAACAGGACAGGTTTTTGTTGATGAACCGGCTTCAGCGCCGTTGCCGTTACATTGTGAACAGCGTACAAATTTTTTGATTTTAATTTTCTTCGAAACACCGGCGGCAATTTCTTCTAAAGTAAGTTTTAGTGTAACTCTCAAATCTGATCCGGGGGTTCCTGTACTCCTTCTGCGTCCCCTTGAACGCTGCTGTCCACCGAAGAAATCATCAAACATAGAAGATCCGCCGAAGATATCTGAGAAGTGTGAGAAGATGTCATTCACATTATTAAATCCCTGCGAGCCAAATCCTCCTCTTACACCGTCGTGACCATACCTGTCGTAATTAGCTTTCTTCTCATCATCATTAAGAACCTCATAGGCTTCTGCTGCTTCTTTAAATTTTTCTTCAGCCGATTTATCATCAGGATTCCGGTCAGGATGATACTGCATTGCAAGTTTACGGTAAGCTTTTTTCAGATCTTCTTTAGAAGCGTTTCTGTCAACACCGAGCACTTCATAGTAATCTCTTTTTGCCATAATTATTGCTCACCTGCAGTATTGTTTTCTGAATTTTTCGAAGAGTCTATTATTTCATGTTCTGAAGTATCCTCGCTCACAATTACTTTTGAATGCCTTATAACTTTATCCTTGTAGAGATATCCCTTTTCAACTTCATCTAAAACAGTGTGAGGCTCAACTCCTTCTGCTTTTCGCTGGAGTATTGCTTCGTGCAACTGCACATCGAATGGTTTACCGACAGCATCTATCTTCCTGATTTCGTGCTCATTCAGAATTTTCATTAATTTATCATACACTAACTTGATTCCTTCTTTCAAAGGAACTATATCTTTTGCCGAATCGAAATGCTGAATAGACCTTTCAAAATCATCAACCACTGTAAGCAGGTTAGTTATGAATGATTCACCATCATACTTAAGAAGGTTAAGTTGATTAACTTCTGTACGCCGTTTAAAGTTCTGAAATTCTGCCGCCTGCCTGAGCAGTTTATCTTTATACTCGGCTAATTCTTTTTCAAGTTTATTAATTTTTTCAACAGTATCATCTGTTTTTATTTCGAATGATTCACTGTTGTTTAATTTTTCATTTGATTCTTTTTCTGCTGAATTATCATTGACTGTATTTTTATCATCGTTAATCTTTTCATTTTTATTTTTGTCGTTCATATAATAATTAATTCTCCTTCTACTTTGAATTTGTATTTGTTAATAATTCGGATAACATCTTAGCTACATAGTCAACTATTGCGACAACACGGGGGTATTCCATTCGCTTTGGACCAATAATACCAAGTGTACCCGAAGTTTCACCTAAAGAATATTCTTTACTTATAAAACTGTAATCTTTTAATTTCTGATCTTCATTTTCACTGCCTATCGAAATAAATACCTGGTCTGAAACCATCTCACCTGATTTTTCAAGAATATGAATGATTATATCCTTGTCCTCAATTAATTCTATGATACTCTGGAATCTTTCAGGATCTTCAAACTCAGGTTGTTTGATCACATTTTTTGCTCCGGTAATTAATAACCTGTCATTCTGCTTAAAGTCTTTAAATATTTTATCAACAGAATCAACGAAGAGCCTGATAATTGCTTTATGATCATCAATTACATCGCGGAAACGTTCACCAAATGTCAAACGTATCTGGCTGAAAGTAAGTCCGGCTAACCGTTCATTCAATAAATTCTGAACATCCTCAATAAGTGAAGGTTTTATTTCTGAATTAAGTTCAAGCGTAATTGTTTTTACCAAACCGGATTTAATACTGATAACAACTAAAATACGTGTAGATGACAGGCTTACAAGCTGAAGCTTTTCAAGTATTCCGGAATCAAGCCGCGGATAGGTAACGCATGCTATCTGTTTAGTGATCCGGCTTAACAACCCTGTTGTAAGGTTTAGAATTTCATCAGGTTCTTTTTTATCAATTTCAAGACTGCTGTTAATTATTTCCCGTTCAGCTTCATCAGGACTTTTAATATCCATCAATGAGTCAACATAAAACCTGTATCCTTTATCAGTAGGAATTCTTCCCGCAGAAGTATGCGGATGATTTATATAACCGGATTCTTCCAGGTTGGACATAATATTCCTGACAGTCGCAGGTGAAAACCCGAGATCAAATTTTTTAACAATATTGCGCGAACCAACCGGTGCAGCAGTAAGAATAAACTGATGCACAATTGATCTCAAAATACTCTTCTCTCTGTCGTTTAATTCAGTTATCATAAAAAATCAGTACAAAAAGATAAATTTCGTCGCAAATATATCAAATATTAGTGAATTTTTAAGCGCATGAATTTGGTGTAATCAGCAATGTCAGGCTACATGACATAAGATGAAATTTTTTATTAATGGTTACAAACCGGGTACCAGTTGCTTAATTCTGGATACCGGTTACAGGATGCCGGATAAAAAAAAGAATAATTGTCATAGCTAATTCCCTAAAAAGTTACCGCATTTAAGGGATGAGATAGCTAAGAGAACACAGAACCAGAATCATTTCTCATTTTTTTTGTAAAAAACCTCCACCGGAAAGATAAACGAACCGGTGGAGTATTCGTTTAACCAACAAATGTAGTTGCAAAATGTACAACTGAATTTTCAGAATTAAGAGAAACAATTGTACAAAATGCTTTTACGGTCTGATACTGGCTGAACAACTGTGCCTGCTGACTGTTGAGGTTAGCAGTAAAGTTAACCGGAGTATCAAACACAGTCGCAACTTCCGGTGAACTTAACGGAATGAAATCATAAGGAAACATTCCGCTGTTCAAGGGAGAAGTAAGTACCAGTACGGCAGCTAATCGCAGGTTAGGTTCAGTCGCAGGATTTATACCTGAATCGGCAGTGATCGCATCCAATGTAACACGCAGGCGTGTCGAATTGATATCAATCACCGGTGAAACCAAACTGAATCCAAATCCCGGCACTAACGAAGCACTGTTACTAACATCAGTTGAGGTGATATGAGTATAGTTAGTCCGGAAAATAAAATTAGCTGCGGACATATATTGAGGTTTAGCAGACAGCCATAATGATTTTATCATTTGATTGTAAGCAACTGCCTGGGCAAATTTAATACAGATCCTGAACTTAGCCCTGGCAGCAAGCGCAATCTGACTGTTTGAGACTTTTACATTTGCTGGTTTTGACGAAACATAGTTCTTTCCATTCTTTGAACGGAAGACGATATCACCTACAGCACCGGTGACACGTCCAAGAACTGTTTTATTTAAGGTACCCATTTTATTAATTCCTTATTAATAATTTGAAAATAGTTTTCAGTATAAAAAGCTGGTTGAGCATTTATCCCGGGGGACTTTTATTACGGTCATTCGAAAAAACAATATTAAAACGCTTCACACCGGATGCGCGGCTTATTTTTTTAATTAAAATTAAGACATTGTAATACCTGTGTAATAGGATAGTAGTACCTGTATAGTACCTGTAAAGGTGTGTTCCGCAGGTGAACGCCCTTCTCTTCCTGAAAATTTTCCTGATAATATTTTCAATTATTGATTTCATCACTGATTTTTTACAAATTCCTTTCAGTGATTAATACACTACGGGCTGAAAATTCTGCGATAAAAAAATCTGATCAGCTTTTCGTAAAAAACAGTGGGATGAGAGTATTAATAAATAACTATAAACATTGCATTTGGGAGAATAACCATGAGTAGTCCCCCGGATACATTCAACCCGAAACTGTTAGAATTACTGCGGGAAAATCCAAAACTGACAAACAGATGGCTAAACACTGCATTGAAATACATAAAGATATATTTTCCTGGTGATGAATTCAAACCGGAACCGAAGGATATAGTACACGATCTGATTGTCAA
>JAEXTA010000093.1 GCA_023453665.1 Bacteroidota bacterium
ACCCGGCTATGCAGGAGGGAAAACCAGATATGTTCATTGCCGGAAATGATGTTAATGCGAAACAAAAAGTAACCGAACTTATTTCACAGTTTGGTTGGGAAGGAATTCATGATCTTGGAGATATATCAATGGCGTACTGGCTGGAAACATTCGCGATGTTATGGATTCACTACGGTTTTAAAAATAACCATTGGACACACGGGTTTAAGCTTTTGAAAAAGTAATTATGAGGGAAGTTTATACCGGATCCGCAAAACATCATTTTCAAAACTTGTAGAGATTATTTGAAACTTCCCTATTTCTTTCGTTGATGAAACATGAACTCCGCTGCAGGGACACGAATCATATTCGCCGATTTTTATTATCCTGATAGTGTCTCCCGCATCATCGGGAAGCTGACTTAGTTTATAATGATTGATTGCTTCATCTTTATTTAAAAATTCTTCTGTTACCTTTAAATCTTCTTGAATGATTTCATTCACAGTAGAATTAATTTTTACAATTTCATCTTCAGTAAGATTTCGGTCAAAGCGATAATCACATTTAGATTTTTTCTTTTCGATATGATTACTGAATGATCTTCCTTTGTTGAACATTCTTACCATAGTCTGGTTAAGAATGTGTTCAGCGGAATGCATACGCGGATCGTATTCTTTATTTGATTTTACTTCGTCCAAGGCAAGTCCTTTTTTCGTTTGAGATTAAGATAAAGAGAAAGATTAAGAATCTTACCATTTGTTGTAGTGAATTTTTTCTTTTTTGAATCTGTCTTCAGTATTAACAACTTCATCAGGATTTCCCAGTGAAATCAATGCAACCGGAACTATTGCCTCTGGAAGATTAAACTGTGCTTTAACTTTTTTTATTACTTCCTCCATACCGTGAATTGCAATCCAGCACGAGCCCAAACCGGCATCGTGAGAAGCAAGTAGAATATTCTGTATTGATGCAGAACAATTCTGAATCATCCAGCTTTCATTTTTTTCAACAGAACAATCGCCGCAAACGATAATGGCTTTATCAGCCTGTTTTAATAATTCAGCATGTGCAATTGATTTTATTGTCTGCACAAGAATTTCTTTTGAATCAATTACGATAAAATGCCATGCCTGCAGGTTCATTGCTGATGGCGCAAACATTGCAGCTTTCAAAATAAAATCGATAGTTTCATCAGAGATATTCTGATTTTTATATTTTCTTATGCTTCTTCTTTTTAGTACTACTTCTTTGAATTCCATATTTACCCCTATCTGTTAAAAATTTACTTTCAAATATAATACTTAATGAATTTTGTTCCGGTGTTATTAACTCATAATTAATCAGGTTTAAAAGTAACCTTTTTGTTTTGGGTGAAGTCTAACAGAAAAAATCAAGGAGGATAAAATGTTCAAACGAAAATTACTTTTTGCAGTACTTGTTTTATTAGCGGCTATTGTTTCAACTTCAAAAATGATGGGGCAGGATGTTGTTAGGAATTATGATAACAAAGATTTCCAGAATGTTTCAATCAGCAATGCAATACAATGTCAGATCACACAATCGGATAAATATTCAATAGAAATAAAAGCGGACGAAAGAGATTTCAAATATCTGAAAGTTGATCAAAAAGGAAATGCAGTAAAAATCTTTATCGACAAAAATAATTATGATGCTTACGGTGAAATAAAAGTTAAGATAACAATGCCGGAATTAACAGAACTTAATTGCAGCGGTGCTTCAAAATGTAAACTTAGTATGAATGTTCCGGGTAAGGAATTTGAAGCAAATCTGTCAGGGAGTTCTTACATAGAAGGAAGTTTAACAAGCGGCGATATTGAAATAAATCTTTCGGGAAGCAGCAAAGTTAATCTTAATGGCAAAGGCAGTGATCTTGATTTACAGGCATCGGGAAGCAGCAGTATGAAAATGAAAAACTTTTCTTTAAATAATGCTGATGTTCAAATGTCCGGTTCATCTTCCGCTGAACTAAACTTAAACGGAAAATTAAATACGAAGCAAAGCGGAAGTTCTAAAATAGTTTACTATGGGAATGTTGATCTTGGTGAAACCAGATTCAGCGGTTCCTCCGGAATAAGTAAAGGTGAATAACTTACCATTCAATCCCGAGGCCGGGTGCCCAGATCGTTGTTATACCAAATAAAATTCTCCCGTTCTTCTGGCTTACAAGCCAAAGTCCGGGAGAAAACTTTCCGATCTTTAATAAGCCTGGATAGATATTAAGATTTACAGTATAATCAGTTAAACCGCTTATATGTATTGATGTTAAAAGTGAGTTGTGGACATCATAAAAAATTTCCGCGTTCCATGTCATTGAAATACTTTTTTTATGAGTTGCTTCATTTACATCAATTAATTCTTTAGCACGAAGTCCTGCCCCGATTGATACGGACGAACTATCGTTGAATTTGTATGAAAGTCCTGTAAGCCCGTTCATTCCGAAGTAATAAAAGAACGACCAGTCATCAACAAATGGAAGTTTCCACTTAATCGAAAAATACTGACCGTTATTGTGAAGTGAATTATTATTCAAAACTAATGAGGGTTGAAGTGACCAGTCACTGAGATTCAGGTCTTCACTAAAAAATCTGTTAACATTATCAAAGCTGAAAAGAACAATTCCGCCAATATCAAAAAAATAAATGTCCGCTATAATATCTGCGTTGTCGCCAGAGTAAGAACCGTTTTCAATCACTTCATTTAGTATGTGATAAGCGCTGATTGTCGCAAGTGAAAACAAAAACGGCTGAGGAAAGTTATGTTGTTCATACCATTCCCTTGTTGCAGAGAATGTCATACCGCCGCCGACTAAATGAAGTTGGTAATTAGGCCACCACTGCGCACCTTTTTTTGTCAGTTCAATAGGCAGTAATTCGGTTCTGATGAAATCATTTGTTCCTGTTCTTTTTATTACCCCGAACGGATCAGCCAAATTCCGGAAAACATTTTTGAATCCCGCTTCATAATCAAAATTAAATATCCTCCTTTCATGACCTTGAAGTTGTATAATATCATAACTGCCGTTTAAGAGAACATATACAGGGTTGTAGAGCGATTCACTACCGTAATTCCTGCCCTTATAAAAATAATGTTGCTGTGGAAAACAGTCAGTATTAAAAAGCAAAATGTATATCACAAAAGATATAACGGAATTAGTTATTCGCAATCGGTGAAGTTGAATCAGAAAATCCCCTTGATAAATCTTATTCAGTCTTTCGTCCGAATAATGCTGAAAGATCAAGTGATTTGGATTTTGTTTTGCTTGCCAGGGTAACATAAGTTAATGCTAGCGACTCTTTCCCCGCACCGAGTACCGTACTTACCAGGCCTAAAGCTTTACCAAGTTCGGCAGGCTCAACTTCACTAATTATTTTTTTCCAGATTGTTTCTTCAAGCACATTAAATGCTTTGTGAACTTCGTGAAGATCAAACCCTGATTCAAATCTTTCCTTAGCAATTTTTTCTGAGTACTCGGTAATCGGCAGAAGGTTTTCTGATCTTACACTTTGTGTGGTAAGTTCAAAAAGTTTTTCAAGCCTTTGTTTGTTCTGTCCTTCACCCGAATGTGAATATGATTTTAAATGAGCTCGCTGAAGATTATCAGTGGATTCTGTGATTATTTCTGATTTGTGTTTTTCCAGGAATGATGATAGCTGCATATAATTATCCCTAATATTTAAATTCTACTAAACAAAATTAAGCAATGTTCGGATGAAAAATCCTTTAAAAATTTTAATTGTAAAAATTCTGACGGATCTCCATCATTCTATAAATCCACTTATCATATAAAACAGCACGTAACTAAAATATTTCAGGGTTGGGGTAAACCTATTTCAGTTTACTGCGTCTTAATAATCAGGAACACCGGATTGTCTTCATTGTTCCGGCGAAGCATAAATTTAATAATGATTTAGAAGGAGACCGACCATGAATCAAACTAAACTATATGAATTTCTTAAGGTAAGAAAAAGCCTGCTTATTGCCGGACTTGCTTTCTTCACGCTTGTATTCTTTACATCCTGTTCAAGTTCACCTGAAAGTACTGCCTATATTTCAGATGAAAACGGGAAAGAAACCTTTTCATTCAGCGATGATGTTGATGGAAAAGAATCACAATTTACAGCTCATTTTGAAGGCGATAAAATCACGTCAATTTATAAAGATGGAAAAAAAATAAGTGAACCTGAACTGGAAGAATACAGCGAACTTGTATATCATAAACTGAACAAACTCAGAAAAGGAATGAAAGAATTTGATAATGACATGGTTCATTTTTCGCTGGATATGAAAAAGTTCAATGATGAAATGAGTGCTTTCAGAGAAAAAATGTTAACAGAAGGTTTAGCTTCATCAAAATTTCATTTCAATAAAAAAGAATTCAAAGAACAGATGGAAAAGCTGAAAGAAGAACTTTCTCAGTTAAAAGACAAAAAGATTGAATTCCATTTCGATAAGGAAAAACATGAACAATTAATGAAAGAATTACAGGAACAGCTTGGTGACCTTCATCTCAAAAAACATGATTTTAATTTTGAATTCGATAACGAAGAATTCCAGAAAGCAATGGAACAAATGAAAGAAGCTTTAAAGGCACACGACTGGGAAAATATGGATTTTAATATTCCTATTCCCGAAATACACATTGATCTGGATGACCTTGATGAAAACATGAAAGAATTGGAAGTTGAACTGGGTAAACTAAAATCGTTTTTGAAAGAAATGCGTTCAGAAATGGCGGCGGATAATCTGATTAATTCTGTAGATGAAGATTTTGATCTTGAATTTTCTGCAGATGAAATGATAGTAAACGATAATAAAGTTTCGGAAACGCTGCACAAAAAGTATAAAGAAATTTACCGTAAACATTACGGTAAAGAGATTGAAGACAAAATCAGAATACAGGATTAATTCTCATCTCCACAATGGGTTGTTCAGAGTCGATAAATACTTGACCCCGATATTCTGAACAACCCTTGTATTAATTTAGTCACCTAAAATTTCCTACCCTTCAATAACAAAGAAATATTATATTTGTTACGCTACAAGCCAATTCTTTAAAACTTCAGGAGGTTCACTTGGATTATTTTATGATGAAATTACTTCATGTTTTGTTTGTCATAGTTTTTATGGGAAATATAATCGTATCAATATTCTGGAAAATGTTTGCAGATAAAACCGGTAATCAACAAATAATTGCCTTCACATTAAAAAGTATAATCAGAAATGACCGGATGCTTACAATGCCCGGCGTAACCGGTCTGATAATTTTTGGATTCGGAGCGCAGGGAATGGGTGGCTACTCAATTACAACAGGCTGGATTTTATGGTCAATTATACTTGTTGTAATTTCAGGCGCTGCATTTATGGCTAAGGTTGTTCCGATTCAAAAAAAATTACTTGCTCTTTCTGAATCATCAAATTTTGATATGAATTCTTATAACACTTTATCAAAAGACTGGATGATCTGGGGAACAATTGCAACCGTTACTCCGGTTATAGCAGTAGTGCTGATGGTACTTAAAACACCCCTATAAAAATTAAAATAAAATTTATGTCACGGTTGTGTATGAATCTTAATTCAGAAATAATAATCTGATGAGCTGAAACAATGGAAAACATATTTAAGACAGTAATAGTTTTTTTATTTATCCCCGCAACAATATTTGCGGGATGTAAAAATGAAAATGTACAATCAAACATTGTAACAAAGGATAATATGCAAACACAGGATACGAGTTACGAAACAGCAGTATTTGGTTCAGGTTGTTTCTGGTGTACGGAAGCTATCTTTGAAAGATTGAAAGGTGTAAAATCGGTTGAGTCCGGTTACGCCGGAGGCAAGGTTGATAATCCTACTTACGAAGAGGTATGTTCGGGTGAAACAGGACACGCAGAAGTTTGTAAAATAACTTTCGATCCAAAACAAATTTCGTATGAAGAATTGCTGGAAGTATTTTGGCGCACTCACGACCCAACCACTTTAAACAGACAGGGTGCCGATGTCGGAACTCAGTATCGTTCAGTTATTTTTTACAACAATGAAAAACAAAAAGAACTCGCCGGGTTTTACAAAAAGAAACTTGATGAGTCCGGATCGTGGAAAGATCCTATAGTTACCGAAATATCACCATTGACTAATTATTTCAGCGCAGAAAAATATCACCAGGATTATTTTGCGAATAATCCTACTCAGGGATACTGTTCATTTGTAATAGCGCCCAAGGTTGAAAAGTTTGAAAAAGTATTCGAAAAGAAATTGAAATAAAAAACTGCGGATAAAATATCAGTCCGGCAAAAACCGGACAGATATTATCATATAAATACAAATCTCAGGATCATTTAAAATCCCTGCATCCATTTATAATTTGTTAATACCGTTCGTAAAAATTTAGTGGTAAAAAACTTTTATCTGGTTGATTTTCAGAATGAAAAAAATTTTTATAAGATAAACTGACAACCGGCAATATCATTCAATTTAAGGAACGGCGAATGAATAAAGTTTTACTGCTTACACTTACCTTTGCATATTGTCTTACAGCCGCGCCCAATGATGACAAAACACTTAAGCTAAAAAAAACGAATACTCCCATAGTTGTTGATGGAGTTATTGATGAACAGTGGATGCTTGCCGATTCAATAGTCAGTTTCTTTCAGCTTCAGCCATACTATAAAGCACAGCCGACCAGAAAAACAGTTGCAAAAGTTGTTACCACGGATGAATCTCTTTTCTGTATTATGATTTGTTATGACGACCTTCAGAATATTCAGAACAATACAGGGCTGCATGATGCCTTTACAGGCGATATAGTTTCATTTATGCTCGATACATTCAATGATAAAAAAACCGCTTACAAATTTGCCGTTAATGCTTCCGGAGTCAGAGCTGATTCACGTTTGCTTGACGATGCCCGTAACCGTGATTATAGCTGGGATGGAATATGGTTCGCCGATTCAAAAATTTATGACTGGGGTTTTGTTGTTGAAATGGAAATTCCATACAAGTCAATTCAATACCAGGAAAATCTTGAATACTGGGGAATGGATTTTGACAGATGGATTCCCGCAAACTCCGAAGATCTTTACTGGTGTGAGTATGAACAGAATGAAGGACAGAGAATATCAAAGTTCGGTAAACTTTTGTTCGACGATTTCAGACCGACTATTAAAGGAATTAATCTTGAATTTTATCCAGTGGGTTTAAGCAAAGCCACTTACCTTAGAGAAGGAAAATACGATATTGATGCAGACGCAGGGCTGGATATTTTATATAATCCGTCAAGCAGGTTAAAATTTTTATTAACTGCTAATCCAGACTTTGCGCAGATAGAAGCTGACCCATATGACTTTAACATTTCCCGTTATGAATCTTTCTTTGATGAAAGGAGACCATTCTTTACTGAGGGTAGTGAGGTTTTCACCGCATCTGGCAGACAAAGAAACACAGGTTTTTACAGACCACTTGAATTATTTTATTCAAGGCGTATTGGAAAAATCCTTCCCGATGGTTCTGAGGTTCCGTTGATTGCCGGCACAAAAGCTTTCGGAAGAATAGATGATTGGGAGTACGGCGGATTTTTTGCTTTAACCGGCGAGCAGGATTATAAAGATGATGATCAGAATTTAACTGAACCACAAGCGTGGTTTGGTTCAGGAAGAGTTAAGAAACAAATACTTGACAACTCTTCTGTCGGCATTCTCTTCGTTGGTAAACAAACAAAAGATAACACATATGGAGTTATAGATATTGATGGTGCGTTCCGTACTTCAGAATGGCAGTTATCATACCAGGTTGCGCGTTCAATAAAAAACAGCGATGGCGATTTTGCTGCGTCTGCCGGATTAACATCTTTTTCACAAACGTGGCTGAATCTTGGACGTATAAGATACATCGGTGATAAGTTTGATATAAATCAGGTCGGCTACGTTCCTTGGATCGGAACAACCCAGGTTACTGCTCTATCCGGACCAATATGGCGCTACGATGAAGGTTATATAAGCCAGATACTTTTATACGGGGGATTTTCACTTAACCATGAAAAGGTTGATGCTTATATGGACCGCGAGGCTGCATTTGGTTATAACATGCAGTTCA